>CAZZEV010000092.1:0-10396 GCA_964653305.1 uncultured Cellvibrionaceae bacterium
CCTGTTTGCTGCTTGATACCGGCAACAACGGCAGAAACCGACACGGGCTTTAAGGGTGTCGGCGCTGATACTGTTTTAGGGATCTCGTTCATAATCTAGCCCTCGTAAAAATTTCACCAGAGGTTACCCTCTGGTGAGTTTTAACTACCTTATCTCAAAAGTGACAACACGTTTTGTGGACGTTGGTTAGCTTGCGCCAACATGGCTGTTGCAGCTTGTTGTAACACGGTTGAACGGCTAAGGTTTGCAGTTTCTTGCGCAAAGTCAGCATCGATAATACGTGAACGTGCAGCTGTGGTTTTCTCAGAGATACTGGTCAAGTTAGAAACCGTAAAGTCTAAACGGTTGTTGATCGAACCTAACTGTGAACGGGTATCGTTGATGGTATCCAAAGCAGTATCTATTGATTTCAAGGCTGCAGTAGCACCGGCTTTAGTAGAGATAGACAGATTAGAGATTGCAGAACCTGTTACAGCACTTGCCAAGCTGGTGTTTTGATTCAACAGTTTGGTGCCTGCAGCACCTGCCGTAGTAACTTCAACACTGATTGGAGTACCGCTACTGCTTTTAAGTTGTAATCTTGGGTCAATAACCAAAGTATCGTTTACAGCGTCTGTACCACCAATAGTATCGGACGTGAAAGTGATGCCCAGCGCCTTAGCAGTCTCAAAGCTATTTACGCCAGAGGTTTTTAAGGTCATGGTAGAAGCAGAAGTCAGCTTCAAAGCACCGTTTTCGTCGATACTAGCGGTTACACCGGTAGTTGCTGTTTGCGCATTAAACTCACTGACAATGGTGTCGGTGTTTTGCAGAGCAGTGAAGGAAATAACCTTACCATTTACTTCAAGAGCACCTGATACTTGAGCAGCATCTGCTACCGTCGTGGTTGATGCTGCAGCTGAACCGCCACCAAAGCCATAGTTTGCTTCAAACGTTACTGTACCATCATCTGTGATGGTGATGGCATTCTCACTGTACAAATTCAGGATACCGTTAGCATCCACAGAAGCAGTAACACCTGTGTTAGCAGTAGCCGCATTAAAGATTGCCGCTGTTTGTTTAACTGTATTACCCGTAACGAGTGTTAAATTCACACCATTAACCGTTAACACTCCTCCTGTCCCCAACACAGCATTTGAGTTACCTACCAACTGTGTAGTCGTAGCAGTTGGATCTAACTTAAAGGTTTTATTCGATTGAGTAAACGCTGTTACACCAGTAGTATCGCTCTTATCGTTAATAGCAGTTACTTTTGCAGCTAAACCAGCATTCGCAGCTACCACACCTATATCAGTGCCGTTAATTTTTAGGTCTCCAGCTGCCAGAGCTGCATTTTGGGCGGTTGAATCCAAGCCAGAACTGATTACTTGCCCTGCACCTTCTGTTTTTCTAAAACCAAGTATCTCTAAATCTGCATCTGTGCCATTAGCACCAGTGGTAATGGTTATTGCGCTACCATCATCTGACGTCAATGCAATGCTGCCGTTGAAGGTTTCTACGCCCGCAGTGCCAGTATCAGTGAAGCCAGTTCTGGTAGCCATAGTCGCACCACCGGCGCTGGCGGCGAACGGAACAGCATCGTCAAAGTCAACAGTAATAGTACCTCCAGTGGTATTGGAGAGTGACAACTTACCACCTTCATCAACTGAGGCTACAACACTGCCACCTGTTGCAGCATTAATTTTACTGACCATTTCAGCCATATTAGCAGTGTTGGAAATATCGTAATTCACTGACGCACCACCATCCACAGCGCCCAAGGTGATACGCAAGGTTTCGGATGCGCTCAAAACACCTGTACCAGCAGTAGTGGCTTTGGCAATATTGAAACCAGAAGCGGTTACGCCATCTACGTTTTCATTAATATCAGCCAAAACGTCTGTCAACTGAGTTTCACTTAAGGTTGTGCTGCCAAGGTTAGTGATGGCTTTTAAGCCTATACCGTTAATTACAATATTACCTTGACCAACATCAGCACTAGCGCCCGTGGTAATGCGATCGCCACTCAAATCTGCACTAGTGGAACCCAAACCTAAGTTCTTACTGTCCATTGCGCTAATTTCAAAGCTAATGGTTTGGCCAGATGATGCGCCTACTTGTAGATCTACTGAACCCAAGGTGCCATCCAACAAGTTTCTGCCGTTGAATGAAGTGGTTTTAGAAATACGATCCAATTCTGCAATCAGTTGTTTGTTTTCTGCGTCTAGGGTTTTACGGTCGCTATCACTGTAAATACCGTTCGAAGACTGTACCGCTAGCTCACGCATACGTTGCAGAATGTTAGTTGATTCTTGCAACGCACCTTCAGCAGTTTGAATAAGAGACACACCGTCATTCGCGTTACGAACTGCTTGGTCAAGACCACGCACTTGTGAAGTCATACGAGTTGCAATCGCCAAGCCCGCAGCGTCGTCTTTTGCTGAGTTAACGCGAAGGCCGGATGATAAACGCTCTGTAGCACGATCAAGAGTCATGCCTGAGCCAGATAATTGACGTTGTGCGCCAAGAGAAGAGATGTTTGTGTTAATTACTAAGGCCATGGTGAATCTCCTAGAGGTGATTTCTGACTACAGAGTTTGTGCTGTAGCAAGTCGGTTGATGAAGCCTGAACAGATTGCTATCAGCACTTCTGTTAAGGTTATCGCCCGACTTTTCACTTGCTTTAGGAGTTTTTTATAAAAAACTTAAAACATTTATTGCGGATATTGCGGATTTGTATTGCAGTTGGTTATAAAGATTCAAACAATCACACTATTTAGTCAATTTACCGGCCATAGGCGTCAAGCGCCTTATCTGACTGACTAAGTTGACGTAATTCTGACGCAACTTTTTCACGTTGCAAGAGCGTGTAGCTATCAAGATCGTTATTCACATTTTGGATTGTTACGATAATCGCTTTTGCTTCATCCACTAAATTGGCATCGTTGAGTGCATGTAAGTAGACATCATCATCCAAAAAGGTAACGTGCTGCTGATACTTACTCGCCGCCACATTCAGCGCCTCCCATTCTGCTGCATGCGCTAAACGAACCAGCTCCTGTGCGCGCTCCAAAACTTCATATAGCGGTTTTAATAATTCATTGTTGTCCATTGTGTTCACCTGAAAAGTTGTTGTGGCTCATATTTACACGCACGACTTATTAGACACCCAAGTAAGCCTGATTACATATACTTAAATAAACTTAGTTCGCTAATTTTAATAAAGCTTTGTTGTGCCGCACTCAATACAAACGTTTGCATTTGTAAACGCGTTGACGCTTCCGCGTAATCTAAATCCTCAAGTTGCGACAAAACGATTTTGCTATTCAGCTCTATATCAAGATTTAACTCTTTTGTGCTTTCTAGCATATTTTGACGCGCACCTACATCGCCTTGTGCAGATGCAATATTAGTCATTACATTTTCTAAGTTAGTCAGTGTTTTGGCGATCATTTTAGCCAACTCATCTTTGCTCTGTTGCGTATTTTCAACAGCCTTCATAGATTCGCTAAAGCGCGATACAGTTGTCAGCAAACTTTGATTCTGCGTGGACTCAATAACAAATTTATCGCCAGGGATAGTCAAAACGCCTTGCGATGAACTCATAGTACTGCCAGTAATGCCCATAGCGGCATAGACATTTGCACCACCATTTGAGAGCGTAATGACTGAGTTATTAGTAGATGTAAAACCACGATCAGTTGCAATAACACCCAACCTTGCAAGCGCCAAAGAATTATTTGAATTATTCATAGCAGCTGCAAGACTAGCAGGTGTAACTGTTACATTTGTGTTTAACGTTAAAGTTTCAGTTTTACCATTAACAGTAATATCAACAGTTTCAGGATTCAGAGAAAAATCATAAGCAGTAACAACGCTTGGAAAAGGAATATTCGGTGTTGTTGTCCCTGAACCTTGAGTGGATAAACCTGTAATCGTACTGATTGCTGCCGCTGAAGCATTTTTAATCGTAATATTTAAACCTGTTGCGGAAGTTAAGACGCCAGCATCCGATAAACTTAGCCCAAGATTTTGTAATTTTTTATAGTTAGCGGCTGCAGTAGAGGTATCGTAAGGAACAGTGCTATAAAAGGTTTTATCCGTAGCGCCGCCGAGCGCAGTCATAAAATCATCAAGCGCATTTGCCCCTGTGTTGGTTGTAAAATTTTGGTCTAGCCTTAGCGTTTCAGTAATGCCGCCTACGGTAATATCTACAAAGCCTGGTGTTACTGAGAAATCTTTATTCAGCGCTGCTGCCGCTAAAAATGCGGCCGAATCCAAAGTCAGGCTTGTAGGTATTGCCGCAGCACCTGCATAAGGTGAGCCCATAATAGAAAACGTGGCGCCATTCACTTTAATATCTTGGCCGGAAATATAAACCTGCTTGTCTACCAATACCTTTCCAGAAGAACGCTCAGTAATGGTGTAATTTGGTGAGGGTGGATTCACAGCCGAATTTGCATTAAAAGTAACCAGCATGTCTTCTGGAAATAATTTATCAAACGCCATTTGATCATAAACATTACCCACGCTGATAATGGCAGCGGGTGATGCTTTATTGTAAGGGCTTGCACTGGTGTTAAACGTTTTGTGGCTGCTGGGAATATCCATGAATACTTTTTTTCCAGAATCGCTCACTGCAACAGTCACCGATGTAGATGCCTGTATACGCAATTGACCTTCATCGCCTTGATATGAGTAATTGCCGCCGCCATTGTTTACAAAGGGTATGGTTTCACTTTGAAAACCGGAAAAAATATATTGGCCTGAAGCATTGCGAGTATTTTGCAAATTCATTAATTCTTCTAAACGGCTATCCACCTCAGCAGCTATAGCTTTGTAATCTGATTTACTGAGTACAGCTGTATTACCTGCACTTACCGACAATTCTTTTAGCCGTTGAATGAGCGACACTACCGATTGCAAGGTTGTATCTTCTAAGGCTAAATTATTATCAGCTGCATCAATGTTTTTACCAAACTGTGATGTGCGCGCCAATTCTTGGTTGAGCATTAAAATGCTGGTAGCGGCAACGGGGTCGTCTGCAGGAGACAAAACGCGCTTGCCGCTGGATATTTGCTGATGGGTTTTATCAACGGCCACCTGCGCATCACGCATACCAATACTGGCAATGCTATAAATTTGTGAGGTAGATACGCGCATGATAATTCTCCATTAAACATTTATATCAATATGAATGCTATTTCAATTCACGTTGAATCTTTCAAGGGCTTAGCCCATTGAACATACCTTAAATCTTTAACCTTAACTTAGCCCATCGAACGCAACAGCGCATCAAACAAATCTTTAGCAACAGTAATGACGCGTGCATTCGCGGTATACAACTGTTGGAATTGAATTAAGTTTGCCGCTTCTTCATCCATATTGACGCCAGAAATACCGTCGCGCATGGCCTTGGTTTGCTCTAACAAACTTTTGCTGGCGTCAGTATTAATTTTGGAAAGATTGCTTTTAGTACCCACTTCTTCCACCAAGCGACCATAACCCTGACTAAAACTCATGGATTTATTTTGCATAGTGGCGTTGGTTTCTAATGCCGTCATCGCCAACGCATTACGGTTATCATTTTTGGAATCCTTATTAAAGTCGACTGTAAATGAATCGCCCGCTTTCGGCTGCCCTGCAATTTTTACTTGATAACCTAAATAAGAAGACACCGCAAAATCAGCAGCGCTAGAATCACCTAATAACTGACTTGTGGTAGGTGCTGTCGCAAGGCTTACACCATCCGCAAGCGTAATATCAATTCTACCGCCCACAGTGATTGCATTTTGTTCTACTGGAACGCTGAGTGGATTATTAAGCCCTACTAAACGCACATTGGGATTACCATTTCCATCATTCACACTAATGCTATTCGCGCTATTTGTAGTAGCAGTAAAACGAATATCCAAATTTACACCAGAAGAAGCGACTAATTTTAATTCTGGTTTACCTGTAATGGGATTGCTGCCACTTTCAGCGCGAATGCCTAATGCTTTTAAATTGGCATTAGAATTAATTTGATTTTTTAAATAATTATTAAAACCTACTTCGTCCACACTAGGATCAGGAACACTTGAATCTATATTGGAACCGTTATAACGAATTAAATTTTCACCATTAACGCTTAATTGCAAACTAGGTGAAAGCTCTGTATAGCTCGTAGGATCAATATTTATATCGGTAATAGTGGCTGTGGTATAGGCCTGCGCATGTACACCAGGCATATTATTCAATTGCGCAGCGGTTTGCGCAGCAGATGCATTGGGGCTAGTCACCATAACTTGCGTACTAATTAGACCCGTTGTTTTATCTGCAGTAGAAAAAGTAAATTGCTCAGCTGGGTAACCATTTAATTGCGCAAGGCTAATAGAGGTAAGAGCTGTAGGCACTCTACCTAGCGGCAAACCTAATTTTGAGCCATTACCAATAATACGATGCTCACCTTTATCGGTTGTGAATAAAGAATTTTCACGCCCAGGGTAAAACGTTTGCTCACGCATGGCGGGATTAAGGGCCTTTGGATGAGCAGGATCAGAATTATCCAAAACCTCATAGGTAGTTTCTGAGGTAAAACGAATGACCAAAGGTGGCGATAATTTTCCCGGCGCAGAAAAGGCAGGCAAGAGATTGTTATTAGCATCGTACAAACCTAATACTTCACCCGCACTCACTGTGCCGTTGCCGGTGTTCGCACCGGATTTGTAGGTGCGGATAGGCGCTGCAAATGCTAATTGATCTGGCGATTTCAACAGAGACTTTATATCGCGCGCACCTGTGCGAGTTGGCTGAAGTGTAAAGCTATCGCCACCTTGAAATGTGCCACCTTCCAGCCTGAGTTTTAAACCTTCAAAGGCAATCTCTTGTGGAAAACCGCCCGACAAAATTCCTTGCGTGACAACCGAATTGTCAGCTGCACGCCGAATCACATAGTTGCTTGATCCACTTAAAACATCGAATTTATAATCATCAATGGTAATTGCGCTTGCATCTTCAATCGTCAACGAAAGCACACGGTCATCGGGCATCGCATTATTGCCGTGAGCTACGCGGCTATAAATAATACTTTCATCATTAATATCAGAGAACATGGTCTGGCCATAGCGACCATTAGCATCTAACCCTTGGGTCTGTACTTTATTAAAGGCATCGCTCATCACAATGGCTATTCGCCCTATTTCATTAAGTGACGGCTGTAATACATCTGCTTTAAATTTTAATAATCCACCAAGTTGCCCACCGGTAACGGCCTCTGTAATATTAGCGACACCTGAATTGGTGTTTAAAAATATTTTTCCGCCCGTTTCAACTTTAAAACTGCTTACACGCGGACCGACAACTAAAGGTTCACCATTACCGATAAAAACGTTAATGTCACCGCCATCTTGCTGAACTAATTGTACAGATGCAATTTCAGACAATTTACGCAAAGCTTCTTCGCGCTGATCTAATAACGCATTAGGCGCACCACCAGATCCCGATGCGTTTTTTTCAGCAATAGATTGATTTAAATTGGCCACTGATTTTGCCAAGGCATTCAGCTGGCCTACCAAGGTACCGATTTCATCATTCACACTTTTTTCGGTTTCCTGCAAACGATCATAAAGCGTGTTGTAGCGCAAGCTTAAACTTTCTGACTGAGTAATAATCAATTGACGCGCTGGCGATGAGGATGGATCACTGGCGCCATTTTGCAAAGCTGCAAAATAACTTTGTAAGCTACCCACTAAACCCGTACTGGCATCTGAAAACAACTTATCAACTTTACCAATGCTTTGATTGTATTTATCTAACTGATTAAAGCTGGTGGTATCCAAACGCACTTGCGTGGTAATAAATTCGTTAACAACACGCTGAACCGATTCCGTGTTAACGCCACTCCCAAGAAAACCTGAACTACCGTACTGTTGCTCAGGGCGAGTGCCAAAATTAACATTCTGACGGCTATAGCCAACCGTATTGGCATTAGAAATATTATTACCAGAAGTACGCAAGGCAATTTGGCTAGCCTGCAAACCAGAAATAGCATTGGAGAGAATTCCACTCATGATTGCACCCCTGATTCACGGCTATCTTCTTGGATAGAATCAGCAGCCGCTACCGCAGAACGTATGGAATCATTGTTCAATAAGCTTTTTATTTTACCGGCATAGTCAGGATCAGTTGCATATCCTGCTTTTTGTAGCGCATCTGCATAAGCGGTTGAGTTATCACCTGCAGCCAATACATCTTTATAGCGCGTATTGTTTTTCATTAAAGAAACATAGTCCGCAAAGCTTTGGGAATAATCATCATATTGGCGAAAACCAGCGCGCTCCTGCTGAGTGACACCTTGTTTATTTTCCAAGGTATTGACGCTAACGCTTTTACCTTGCCAACCGGTGGATTTAATATTAAAAATATTAAATGTGTTATTACCATTTGCGTCATGAATTAAGTGTTTACCCCACCCTGTTTCCAAAGCGGCTTGCGCTAACAACACATCGGTACCCACATTTAATTCAGCCGCTGCTTTTTCAGCATGAGGTTTTATTTTTGCTAAAAATTCTTCTTGTGTTTGGGCTACCGCTGTTTTTATACCCGTGCGTCCAGAAACGTCTTTTAAGAGCGAGCCTTTAGCAGATATAGCAGTTTCATTAAGCGCCGAAGCCAAGGGTTTAATGCTGGGCGCCACACGTAAATTGCGTTCTAGGGTTTTAATAGAGTCAGATTGCGCACCGGGTGCTGCTGGGTGACCATAAAGTTGTTGCATTTGTTGAAACATAGTTTTTGCTAATCCAATGCCTTCACCGCTGGTTAGGTTTAATACCATTTGTTGATCCATCATTTCTTGGTGAAATTCAGTTTCTTTGCTGGAAAAAACATTGTCTTCACCAAACACAGCATTGGCATCACGCATGGATTTCAACATTTGTTGCACGAACATAGATTCAAATTTTTTGGAAATTTCGCGCAGGGCTTCAGGGTCATTTTTACGCCCCATACTCTTCACAGAATTCAATGAGTTTTGATCGAAATAATTATCTCTCACAGCAGGGGCTTTAATACTGCTGGAACCCAATGTTGGGCTTGGTAAGGAAGAACTCAATGAGGTGTTATCAATAGGTAACATTTAGATCACCACTAGTTCGGCTTTGAGCGCGCCAGATTGTTTTAAGGCTTCTAAAATCGCCATTAAATCGCTAGGCGATGCGCCAACGTTATTCACAGAACGAACGATGTCATCCAAGGATGCACCGGGTGAAAACTTAAACATAGGATTCGTTTTTTCAGAGGCTTGCACTTTACTGCTAGGCACCACCACAGTTTGGCCTTCACCAAACGCATTGGGCTGGCTAACCGTTAAACTCTCTGCAACCGTTACAGTTAAGCTACCGTGAGTTACGGCCACAGGTGATACGCGCACATTTTTCCCAACCACAATGGTGCCGGTACGTGAATTAATAATTACTTTTGCGGTTTCTTCACCAAGAACCACATCCAGATTCTCCAGCATGGCAATAAAATCTACGCGCTGCGCTGGGTTTTGTGGTGAGTCCACCATGATCGATACTGAATCTAACGGGCGCGCAACATCTGGCCCTAATAAATTATTAATACTTTTCGCCAATTGATTGGCGGTTGTGAAATCCGCACGATTCAAATTAAACACAATTGGTTCGCCACCCGCGAAATTTGTTTCTACTGCGCGCTCAACCATGGCGCCGCTGGGAATTCTGCCAGCACTGGGAATATTAACTTTAATGCTAGAACCATCTGCCCCTTGCGCACCAAACCCACCCACCACTAAATTGCCTTGCGCAACTGCGTAAACTTTTCCATCCAAACCTTTTAGCGGCGACACTAATAAACTGCCACCACGTAAACTTTTTGCATTACTGATGGAGGAAACTGTCACATCCAGTGTTTGGCCGGGTTTTGCAAATGCCGGTAATTCCGCTTGAATCATTACCGCTGCAACGTTTTTCATTTGCATACGTGCGCCTTCTGGCACTGCAATTCCAAATTGTTTCAACATGGAATTAAACGATTGAGTTGTAAAAGGCGATTGTGTGGTTTGATCACCTGTACCATCCAAACCCACCACCAAACCATAACCAATTAATTGGTTGGCGCGCACACCTGCAACACTGGCGATATCTTTAATACGCTCGGCTTGTGCGGAAAAGGAAAATTGCAAAAAGGAAACTGCAACTAATACTTTCACGATTGTGTTTGTGAAGACTTTGGTTTTCATTTACTTCAATCTCAATTTGCCTGACATCGTCATCCCCGTAGGGGATCCAGTGACCGTAGACATTCAAACTATCAACATAAAAGTCGCTGGATCCCCTGCGGGGATGACGACTCCCTGTTTAAAGGGTTTAATATTTAAATCAAAACGGCCAAATCGGGCTATTAAAGAATTTTGCTA
>CAZZEV010000093.1:0-10393 GCA_964653305.1 uncultured Cellvibrionaceae bacterium
CGTCCCCATGAGCACCTTGCGCGCCGGCTATAGATTGGTGTTACACGGATTGTCGACTGAGATGTTGCATGCGCTGTTGATGGAACTAAAAAAGAAAGCAGCCGAATAAAATGCTGAGCAATTGGTGTCAGGGTAAAACTAAATGAGAGATCGCTGTTAATCTGCGGCGATTTATTTTTTAATTTTACTCTGACCCCAATTATTTTAAATGGTAATTGCCCTAGAAACTCAGCAATTCTTTAAGCTCCATTGCATTGCGCCGAGAGACTTCTAATAATTTTCCGTCACTCATGACAACTTCATAGCCGTCGTTCATGGCTTCTTCTATGCTTTTAATGTCATTGAGGTTAACAATATATTGACGGCTAACGCGGAAAAAATATTTTCTGGGTAAGCGGGCTTCAATGCTATTCAGTGACTTTTTTACAAAAGCATTTTTGTCACCGAAAAAAATTCGCACATAATTTTTACAACTCTCAAAGTAGCAAATTTCATTGAGCGAGACTAAGTGGCATTTGTCGCCATCCTTCAAAAACATTTTGCTATTTATTTCTAGTGCCGGTTTGGCTTCGGATGATACTTCCTCGCCAGTAAAGAATAGCTTGTTGACGGCAGCGGCAAGCCGTTCTTCGCTAATGGGCTTTAATAAGTAATCAACGGTGTTGTAGTCAAAAGAGCGAATCGCATATTCAGAATAGGCGGTAGTGAACACAATTCGTGGCGTGTAATCTAGCTCTTCCAGTAAATCAAAACCATTTTTTCCACGCATATGAATATCTAAGAAAATAACATCGGGATGCGTCTCTTGAATTAATATGAGTGCTTTAGAAGGATGATCTGCTGCGCCAATCACTTCAATATCAGGAAAGTTTTGCAGCATTCGCATCAACCCCTCGCGAGCCAAGCGAGAGTCTTCTACCACAATAGCTTTCATTCAACAATCTCCTTGGGCAAGAGTATTTCAACTGAAAACTCTGTTGCTGTTTCGGTAATCGTTAGTTTAGCGTTATCGCCGTATAATATATGTAAGCGCTGTTTAATATTTGCCAAGCCTATGCCCATAGAGTCTTTTTTAACTTCAACATCGGTAGGTAGATCATTAGTGACAGTTAGGACTAATTTATTTTCTATTTCGTCTGTAGAAATAGTCAGTTTTCCGCCTTCGTAATTATTATCCATTCCATGTTTAATTGCATTTTCAACGAGCATCTGCAGTGCCATGGGCGGGATAAGATAAGAGTAGTGTGCGGAGGGAATGCTCATAGAAAATTGCAACTCATCTTCAAATTGAGCTTTTACGACAGCAATATAGCGTTCAATAATTTCTATTTCTTGGCTTAACCATACTTTCTCATGCCTGCTACTTTCTAATGAATAGCGCAAAATATCTGATAACGAGATAACCATTTTGTCAGCAGATTTTAAATCTTCATGCATCATAAAACGAATATTATTTAATGCATTAAATAGAAAGTGCGGATTCAATTGATTGGCTAGGCTACTAAGTGAAGCTTCTTTGAGCTTGTTTTGAGATTTCAAGTAGCGCATTTCTGCTTCTTGCATCTTACGATTACTTGAAACACTGCAGTAAATAAATATCCATAAGCAAATAAATAATTGTGTTTGAAAACCTTGCCCAATAAGAAATCTAACGGCGACATCTAATGCGGTTAGTCCAGGATTTTTTTTAAGTATGTTGAAAACAAGATCATCTGAAAATGCGGGCATTAGAATCATAAAGTTTAGCGTTGCGGCCAAGAAACCAAAGGCCGTCCCATACAAAACAATAATGGGCGTTAGCTTTAACATGTTAAATGACTGCCATTTTGTGGTTTTATAAATCCATCTGAAATATAAAACACACAAGGTAAATAAGGGTAAGAAAGTTATACTTCCCCATATATTGGCAGCAACAGTGTTGCTCCATAATAATGTTGTTACTATGGTGATAGCTAAGACAATGCCTAATACACCGCAGTGATAAATCCAGAACTGTTTATCTCTTGGAAAAAATACAATAGACATTACATGCACCAAAAATAGATCATTTTTAAAGAAACTGCTAACCCATTTATGGCTAGGTTAGCAGCTTTTTTCTTATGCCCAGAGTCGCAGCGCTAGCAAGCCATAAGTTGCCACGTAAACAGAGAATGATACATGCAATAAAGCCAAAAGTGTTGAGTGCCAGTAGACCCAGCTATTCATTGTCGCAGTACGAGTTTTGTAAGCCACAAACAAGCTGTAGCAGGACAGAAATGGATAGATAATACTTAATAAAAATATGCTGAAAGATGTGGGTGATAATCTTGCGAAATCCAATACATCAGCGCCTAACACTGCAGGTACAAGCGGTAAAAGTATTAAACAAATGCTGGCAGCTAATGGGAGCGCACGCAATTTTATGCTCGAACCATGTTGTAATTTTCCAAAAACTCGACGAGGTATCCAGATCAGTGCCAATAAAATACTGATTGCACTGAATATCACCAAGCTAATTAAAAGTGCAAGGCGGCCATAAACACTGATTACGGATACTTTTTTATAAGTTTCTCCCCCAACTTGAACTACTTCGCCGGCAAGTGGGTCTTGTACAATGGCAATTGAAGGCAAGCCAGTATAAGGATCCGTTAAGTTTTTATCATTGGTGGCGTAATCGCTGCTTCTCCATCCGCCAAAAAAAGGTTCTCTGTGCAAACGGTTATCGCTCACTGAAAATTTCATGACTCCGTCAACATCTGTTTTAATCAGCTCAATATTTCCTGATGGGTTTAGCTTTTGGTAAAGCCCTTCTAATTGTTGAAACTTGCGTGGCAGTTCAATCGCCTGCTCTGGTTTATTGACAACACCTTTTAATAGATATTCACGTATGAGCTGTTGAGCTCTTCCAACGGCTTGGCCATTGCTGGTTGTTAACATTAAGGCGTAACCTACTTTTAATTCAGGGATATAGGCAAAATCAGTTGTTGCCCCAGGTAGCCCGCCCGTATGACCATAAAGAGTAATGTTGGGATTGTCGTTGCCAAAAATTTGTAAGGTTAGACCATAACCTGAGGCGATACCTTGTGCTGCACCTAAAGTTGTTTGTGGTGTTTGCATGGACTGAATAGATTCTGGAGATAAAACAATTTGATTGTTGATACTGCCCTTCTGGATAAAAAATGTCAGTAATTGCGCCATGTCTGCGGGTGATGAATTTAATGATGATGACGGTCTTGAATAAACTTGTGCATATTCTTGTGGTTTATTATCCAAGTAGGGTATTGCCGCATGTTGCAAATAATATTCAGTTTTAAAGAAGGTGGAAGAGTTCATTTGTAGCGGATTAAAAAAATGTTTTTGCACAAAATCTTCAAATTTTTGGTGTGATATTTTTTCAACAACATAAGCGGCGACCACGGGGCCACTATTGCTGTAAGCATGTCGAGTACCAGGAACCCAGCGTGATGTTCTGGCTTTTATACGAATAGGGTCTGCTAAACCTTCTTGTAAACTCATGGAGTCAGGTGCTTCATTGGCATATTCTGCGGCATTAATATCCCAGCCGGTAGTATGTTCTAACAAATGCCCAATCAAAATTGGATTTGTTTCCTCCCAAGGGTTGTCAAAAGCAATCTCAGGTGCGAGGTCATGCAGCTTATCCGTTAAATGTAACTTGCCTTCTTCAACGAGTTTAAGTACCGATAAACCTGCAATCATTTTCGTTGACGAGGCAATTCGGAATAGGCTGTTTTCATCGGCTTTAATGTGTTTTTCTCTATTCGCTTCACCTAAGCCTGCAACCCAAACTGGGCCATCTTGATTAACAATAGCGATACCTATTGCAGCTGTGTCAGTTTCAGTGCGAATTTTTTCAAGCTCTACTTTTAATTCCGCAAATGTTTCTGGCGTTTTTTTGGCCGATGACTGGGTGACTGTTGTCTCGGCGTATAATGGTTGTGCTAGAAAAATTGATAAGAAGCAAACAGTCATACATTTAAATACATTGGTTTTCATAGTGATGTCCTTGTGTGAAAAATGCAGCTTATATTCCTTGCGGCGAGGTGATGGGTAAAAGGTGCCGACTGGTGGATGGAGGGTTTGACTGGCCGTAAGCGGGTACAGAATCAATTTATGGCCTTATCTCGGCAAGCCATTCAAACCCCACTAAAGCCGTTCGGCACCTAGTCGCCTAAGAACGTCACTCCTTGGGTAGTCTGGCCACAAGTGTTCTGAGAACACGTTCAATGGTTAGCCTACTTATACAAGGAGCCTTATATGGCCTACATCTTTCGTTTATTTCTTGTGCTCATCAGTTGCTGGCAATTCTCTGTGTATGCCGCTGACGAAACCCCACAAACCTTGGATGAACTTAAAGCAGCAATTGAAAAGGTTCGCGTGGAAACCAAAGCGCCGGCTTTAGGTATTGCTTTAGTAGATAAAAACGGCCCTTACTGGGTAGCGGGTTTAGGTGAGACGGATTTGGCAAGCCATAAGCCTGCGGATGCAAATTCCATTTTCCGTGTGGGCTCAACGTCAAAAATGTTTGTTGCACTTTCGGTGCTCAAATTAGTGGAAGAAGGCAAGTTGAATTTGAATGACAAGCTCAGCGATTTAGCGCCTGAAATTTATTTTGAAAATCCTTGGGAAAAAGCCAATCCAATTCGCTTGGTTCATTTGTTGGAGCATACGACGGGCTGGGACGATCTTAGCTATTCGGTTTATGGTCATCAGGATGCGAATATTTCATTGAAGGATGCGCTAGATTTTCATCCTCAATATCGTAAATCCCGCTGGATTCCAGGCACACGTTACGCCTATAACAATGGTGGGCCTGGCGTCGCTGCTTATATTGTGCAAAAAATGAGTGGGCAAAAATACGAAGACTATGTGCAAACTCATTTCTTCAATCCGCTGCACATGTCATCCACCAGTTTTTTTGAAACAGAATTGTTTAAGAAAAATGGTGTGAATCTCTATTCATCTGACGCCAAGGCGCAACCCTACTGGCATATTATTATGCGTCCAGCGGGTGCTCTTAATTCTTCTACTGCGGATATGGCGAACTACCTCTACTTTTTAATTTCTCGTGGCAGTTTTAATCAACAACAAATATTAAGTGAAGCGTCTATTTCTCGCATGGAAACACCTACTACCAGTTTAGGTGCGCAAGCGGGTGCTGTTGCGGGTTATGGCTTACACAATTATGTGGATGGTTATGAAGAGGCGAATATTGCCTTTCGCGGTCACGATGGTGATCTGAGTGGCGGTCACTGTAAGTTGCGCTACATTCCAGAATTGCAAACGGGTTATGTACTCTTAATTAATCAGGATAATCTTGATGCAATCGTTAGAGTAACCAAGCTTATCCGTAGTTTCTTGTTGAAAGATGTTCACAAGACTGGGTTGAAAGAAATTCCACTGCCAGAAAAATTCAAAAATCTGAATGGTTATTACATGCCAATCAATCCACGCTCAAATATTTCACGATTGGCGTCAGAAGTGTTTGGCATCATGCATTTTAGTGTGAGTGACAATCATCTCCACCGTGACCCATTAATCGCCAAATGGGAAAAGCCAAGTAATGATTATGCAATTAATGAAAACACCTTGGCCAACCCTTGGACAGGATTACCTAGCATTACCATCGTGAATGATCCTTTAGTGGGGCAAGCAGTAGAAGTAACAGATATGTTGGTTGACGGGCTCTATCAAAAAGTATCTCCAGTACGTGTTTTTGGTGTATTGGGTTTGATGATAGTCACTGCGTTTCTTGCGTTAACCAGTGTTGGCTTTGCGATGGTATGGTTGACACAAAGTGCGCGTGGAAAAATAGCGCAGGGAGCTGCGATGAGCATTCGTGTGTGGCCATTTGTTACCAGCGCGGTGCTGATATTCTCAGTATTTACTCCTAATATTTTTCAGCCTTCCGTTGAAGATACTGGAAGGCTTTCAGCGGTTACCATTACGACCTTTATCTGCAGTGTGCTTTACCCCGCGCTTGCCGCGTTTAGTTTGATGAATTGTTTCAAACATCGCCATGCTCGTGTTAATCAAGTGATGTATTGGCATTCAATGGCACTCAGTGTAATGCATTGCGGATTTGCCTTAATGCTCGCTTATTATGGATTGATCGGCATTAGAATGTGGGCTTAACAAGAGCAAAAGCCGCAGAATGACTATTAGGTTGTTCTGTGGTTGAATAGAAAAATTAACTGCCATTAGCAATGCCTATTACCCAGTGATTGCAATTAAAATATGAACTTATCATCTATTGATGCAGGTAGCTCTAACGAATGAAGCCTCTATTTTTTCCACGCGATAAAACATTTTGGCTATTGCATGCTGGAACCTTGGTGGTGCTGCATATAGTGCTCTGGCTAAGTATTTTTATGTGGCAAGAGCAAAAGCTTTTTAATGCGGCAGCCATGCTGGTGTGGGTGTTGGCGTTTACCTTGGTGGCACTGTTTTTTCGGCAGCAGTATCAGCAAAGAAATGGATTTGCGAAGCAATTTTGGTTGCGAGTGCTCTGGGTGCTTGGCTTTGCCATAGTAGGCGGCTTTGCTGTCTGCGCGCTCATGTTAATGGTCGTCACGCCATTTTTCTGGTCGGGTTTAGTTGAGTCCGGCGTGCTGGAACAATTGGGTGTGACGCAAACAGAGTATTTGTTGCGTTTGGCGATATCCAATACTCTGCAAGCACAACTGTTTTTAGCGATTTGGATGTTTATCTATTTGAGTGTATCCAGTAATCGTCGTATACGTGAGGCAGAAGTGAGTAATTTGCGATTGCAAAACAGTCTTAAAGAAGCGCAGTTGGCCAATTTAAGTAATCAGTTAAATCCACATTTTCTATTTAATGCGATTAACAACATCCGTTTTACGATTTATGAAGACGCGACAAAAGCGGATACCATGTTAACGGGTTTGTCAGAAATGTTGCGCTATTCGCTAGAGCGCAGCAAGCAAGATAAAGTACGCTTGAGCGAAGAGCTGGAAATTATTGCGCTTTATATTGATTTAATTAAAGTGCAGATGGAAGATCGATTGCAGTTTTCTTTAAATGTTGCGCCCAGCTTAAACAATTATCTAATCCCTCCCATGACTTTGCAGCTCTTAGTGGAAAATGCGGTAAAACACGGTATTGATAAATTGCGGCACGGCGGCGGTATTGAGTTAACGGCGGAGCTATATGAACAACAGCTTATTTTTAAGGTTAACAATAGCCGTGGTGACAATAAGCCGCTGCTCAGCAGTGAAGCAGTTTCAAATAATATCGGAATAGGTTTGATTAATATTCAGGAGCGTTTACGATTATTGTATGGTGATAAAGCAAACTTGCTTATTGAACAAACGAGTAATAATTTTTCTGTTACCTTGAGTGTGCCGCAGGAATCTGGAATATGAAGGCTATAGTTGTAGAAGATACGCGCGTTGCACGTGAAGGCTTAGTGCGCATGCTCGGCGCATTTCCGGAACTAGAAGTGGTCGGGCAGGCAGATCATCCAGATACCGCGCTAGAATTGATTGCAAGTACACACCCAGATGTCATTTTTTTAGATATCAATATGCCCGGCGCGAGTGGTTTTGATCTCTTAGAAAAATTGGATTACAGCCCCCGTATTGTGTTTACAACCGCTTACTCAGAGTACGCGATCAAATCCTTTGATTACAACACTATTGATTATCTTTTAAAGCCTATTAGCCCTGCGCGCCTTGCGCAAGCGGTCGCAAAGTTAATGGCAGCCCCAGAGGAGCTGACGCCAGAGCAAAAACCACCACTGGAAATGAATAGCCAAATTTTTATTAAGGACAATGAAAAATGTTTTTTGGTGACGCTTGAATCGATTCGCTACATAGAGAGTTGCAAAAATTATGTGCGCGTATTTTTTGATGACAAATCGGCGTTTATCAAAAAATCCCTCAATCAAGTTGAAGAACGTTTGCCTAGCCGATTTTTCTTTCGTGCCAATCGCCAATTTATTGTGAACTTGCGCTGCATCACCGCTATAGAAGAGGCGATTCATGATGGCTACGATATCACCATGAGTAACGGTGCCAAGATTGAAGTTTCGCGGCGGCAGGCAACGGATTTAAAAGAGCTGCTGAGTTTGTAATCATTACGTAGAAATATTTATTTGAAAAGCCGAATCCCGCTATGAGATTCGGCTTTTTTATTTAGAGCGTAATTTTGCACACATCCTTTGCCTCAAAACACTGAAAGCTCAGTGCTTTAGTTGCTGGGTCGTAGTCGAAAGGTTTTTCGGTGTAAGGATTTTTGTAGGGCGATGATTTGATCGCTGCAGCTACATCTTGTGGTGGATTTGTTTTTAATTCCAGTTGCAAGGCGACTAGCGAGTAGAGCCCGGCCAAGTCATGACCGCGGCCAATATAGGGGGAGAACTGCCAATTTCTGGACAAGTCCATTTTTCCACCAAGGTTGTAGGGATTAAAGCGAGAGAATTCTATAGGTTTGATGGGGGTTTGTGCACGCTCGTAAAATTCAGCCGCTGACATTTTACTCATCGCAAAGGTTGGTTTGATTGTGTGGCGATAGGTCAAATTGCTGGTGGCCGCTGGCTGATATAGCAACCACATGATGGGTGATACACCTTCAGGAGTTTCCGTGGGCGCTGTTTTCCAGTTTTCCGCACTAAATCTCAGTTCTCCAGTGAGTACTCTCTCCATACTGACTTCTTCAGGTGTAAGTGACTTGAGCAAGGTTTGTAAGCTTTGCACTTGCGCGGGCGAAAGCTCCGTCTCCTTACCTATTGCATAAGAAAGTGCAGATAGATTTCTACGTAATGCCGCTAACGAGACCATTTTTCCAAGCAAGATTTGGTTGTCGGTGAGCGCCATTCGCCAAAACTGCATATCCGCCTGGCTGTTGCTGATTAACCCATCCAATCCTGATGCGTTATACGCATTGGCTTGGCTAAGCATCCCCATTTGCATAGCTATGTGGTAATTCGGAACTGGTGATGTGTAATCCATCAATCGCATTTCTTCAATAAGATGAGGCAGCTTAGTGATGTTGTTGTATCGCTCAAGTTGAACCAATAATCGTGGGTGTGAAAATGGCTGAGCCTTCACTTGTGCAAGCAGTTGAGCAAAACAATCTGCCTTTTCCCGCGGCTTGCAATCTGCCGCTGGGTACAGCGCTGGCCACTCTTCATCCCATTTTCCGCTTCCCCCATAAAGCTCAGCAGTTTCCTGTTCGGTGAGGTTAGCCATTTCTCCTTTTGCGTGTTTTGATTGCAGGGTTGCCACCACAGCTTTGCCGACGGTGTAGGGATCTTTATCGGATGCGGCGGCGAGCCCATAGAGATGATAAGCAGCATTACCTTCTACATTTGGATTTACTGGCTTACTCAACCGCTCAGCAATTTCGGGTAGCTGAGCTTCATCAAAAATCGAAAGATTGGGAATAAATACAATGCCCAAGCCTAAGCAGACTACGAATAGGCTGCGTGTAATGATTTTAAATAATAGGGATCGTGGGTGACTCATAGTGCTCTCCTCAGTGAATGACACTTTAACTCTCGCACACAGGCGGCGAAAGCATCTGAGGAAAACATCTGCAAAAGCTCGGCGCGCCAAATCCTCATGTTGCGGGGAGTTTTAAGTTGCTAAACTGCGGCCATGACAAACAATAATCTCATTCATTCCACATTATTTCATTGCGCTGCGCTTGAGTTCGATCTTGAGTTGGGCACAGTGAAAAATGCCCTTGGCGAAACCCAGCGCTTAAGCCCTATCAACCTCAAGCTCCTAGCCTATTTGTTGGCGCGCCAAGGGGACGTGGTTAGCCGTACAGAATTATTTGATGCGGTGTGGCCCAATCAAATTGTGAGCGATGATGTTTTGACGCGCGCTATTTCAGATATTCGCACCCAGCTCGCCAAGTTGGATGAGTCCAGCAAATTTATTGAGACCTTGCCCAAGCGCGGTTATCGCTGGGCATATGCGGCTATACCTCTCGGTGCGCAGAATCCAATTGAATCAAATACCTCAAGACCAACCCCTATCATTGCAGCTAAGACTCCATTTCAAACCACTCGCGCAATAAGCCGTAAATTGATCAATCTCTTTCTTTATATTGGCGCTGCTCTACTTTTAGCATTTGTGCTTATGTGGTGGCTCAGCCAATCGACGCTGAATCAAATCAGTTTGGCGGTGTTGCCAACGCTATCTGAGCGCCCGCAAACCGAGTTAATTGCCAAAAGCTTGGATGAAAATTTATTACGGTTATTGCGTAAAAATCCCAACCTAAAACTGCTTTCCAAATCAGCTATAGCATCGCGCCCGCAAAATCCCTTCCCGTATTTCTTTAAAGAGTTTGGAACAAAGTGGGTGCTAGAAAGCCGCGTGCAAGACAACGAAGGGTTTTACCAGCTTGAATTAAGTTTGGTGGATGC
>CAZZEV010000094.1:0-4366 GCA_964653305.1 uncultured Cellvibrionaceae bacterium
CTGCCCTGCCCAATTGCCAAATTGATGGCCGCCGTAGCAACAAGCATGGGGTTGCATGCCCTCTAACAATTTATTGCCAGAAAAAATCTGAGTGAAAAAATCTGTAGTTAATTCGTTATGATCAAGATGAATTAAATCGGCAACGTCAGAAGCTGCACAGACTAATTGAGGCGCACAAACTGCTGTTGGATTAACAAACGAATAACAGGCATTGGCAACTTGCCGCCGATAATTATCGGCAATAGGGTCTACAGGTAGTGAACGCACAAAACGGTTATCGAATTGCAGGTCTGCGAGGAGCTTAGACATTATGAGCGTTTTCTTTAAGAGAGAGATGTACTATTCGGTACCGAGTAATTCAATTTTGTAACCGTCGGGATCTTCTACAAAGGCGAGAATTGTAGATCCATGCATCATAGGCCCTGGCTCGCGCACAATTTTGCCGCCTGCGGCGCGAATTTTATCGCAAGTGGCAAATACATCCTCGCAACCCAAAGCAATGTGTCCATAGCCTTTGCCTAAGTCGTAAGACTCAACACCGTAATTGTACGTTAGCTCTATAACAGAATGTGTTGCCTCTTCACCATAACCAACAAAAGCCAAAGTAAACTTACCCTCTGGAAAATCCTGCTTACGCAATAATGTCATACCCAAAATTTGGGTATAAAACGCAATTGATTTTTCTAAATTTCCAACACGCAACATGGTGTGCAACAAACGCATTGCAATCTCCGATTCCAAATTCGCTAAAATTTTTGATAGGCGCCGATGGTTAACTGGTATTTACTCAAACCATCTTTTGCGGTGGTAGGCATAGCCACATCCACATGAATAATATTACCAATACGCACCTTGGTAGAGCTTAATCGCAAGCCTATACCTACATTCGATAAGAGCGGCGCTTTGGGTTCATCGGGTAGCCCCCAGGCTTTACCCGCATCAAAAAACACTACACCGCCCAAACGCATGAGATTAAACAGATGAATATCTGAAAAATAGCGACGCTCCAATGTAACCACATAACGTCTATCGCCACGCAGATAGTCCGTGGGGTAGCCGCGCAAGCCGGTAATATCGCCCACCGTTAATTGTTTGTACTGCGGCAAACTTTCACCTGCGCCAAACTCAACGCGAGCGAACCAACGATTTTTTTCATCCTGTAAATAATGGTACGCCACCGAAGAAGTGAAAATATTGGGATCGAGCTCATCGAATTTTAAATGCTGACGACCATCCAAACCCAATTCAAACTCTAGTAAATGTCTATCTGCAAAATCGATAATATTACTGTAATTTGCTTTGTAGCGCAGAACATCATCTTGGTTACCAAACGCGGTACCCGCAAACCCCAAACGGAAACTCATAGTTTGACCCATGGCTATATCTTCAGGGCGCTGAATTTGATTTACGTTTTTAAACACGCCGTATTTATTTTGCAAATACTGATATTCCACCCACGGATAAACGGCTTTGTCTCGCTGTGGGATTGGTTGCAATGTATCTATATCAGCGCTAAAGGTATCTTCTTCATGAGTAAAACCCACTAGCCAACGCTGTGTAAAATCGTGATTGATATCAGTAGCTTTACCGTAATAAATTTCATTATTAATTGCTTGGTGTGAAAAGGTATTAATAACTTCACCGCGTGAGCGAACCTCTTCAATTTGCGATAAATCTGAAATTTGTAACCCGCTAGCCCAAGGCGAATCTAAAGAATAAAACGGGCGCGCTACCGAGACTAAACTATTGCGGCCATCGGAAGTATCTTGATACACAAGCCGCACCGCAATTTGTTTATTTAAAAAATAGGGATTGCTTAATTCATAGCTGACGGCGCTACGCAGCTCACTTTCGTTGTACCCTATTTTAAAGGAGTTGCCAGTACCAAATACGTTGGCATCGCTAATTGCAAAGCCGGTTTGACTGTCGCTGGATTTATGGCTGAAGCTAACTTGCGGCTCTATTGCCCATGCATCTTGAGTAATGACTACTACATCAACTGAATCGCCACACACTTTTTCCGGCAACACATAGGCATTGGTTAAGTATCTGCGCGTACGAAGATTTCGCGCGGTTTCTTCCAAACGCTTGTGATTAACCTTGTCGCCAATTTTAAATAGCAACTGCGAGGCCACCACCTTTGTGCGGGTTTTTACGTGCAGTTTATTGAGCAATAAATAGAGTTTATTATTTTCGTCCGGATTATTAGGATCGAAAATAGTCATCTGCTGAAAACGAATATTGCGAATCGTTTTCCCTTCTAATATTTCAAAAGGAGAAGCGTCTACACGCGATGTTTTTTTATGTGCTATATCGAGCGGATCTACATTAAACGAGGTGCATTGCTCTTGGGGAACGCCCTGTACAGAAGTTTCTTGTGCAACGCTGGGATTTATCCAAGCGCCAAAACACCAGAGTACGATAATGGGGACGAATCGCACCATTGATTGCGAACCCCATTTGATCTTTGTGTTAGAGCATAAAAATAGACGCATAAAGCCCTTAGGTTTTATTAAGATTACCCACACTGTTAGGCAAGGTATCTTGAGTATAGTTCGCCAATTGCCACAGAAGTAACAGTTTTAGTGATGATGCATATGATCAGCACTGTCGCCTGTTGCAGGACTACTGGCAGATGAACTCTTATTTTCCTCTATTTTTGTATCGCCCTCTGTACGTTGGCGCTCTAATTCGGGTTCCTTCATAGACTGCGTAGATGAATGATCCATGCTTGAGTGATCCATTTGCGAGTGATCCATATCCATCGCAGAGTGATCAACGCCTTCTACCGATTGTTGAGTGTGTTGCTGCTCATGTTGGTGCTGATGCGAATGGCCTACCCCCCCCCAAATAGTCCACAGACCAAAAATAATAATGATGAGAGCCAAGCCTATACGTACTTGGCGCTGTTGCAAAATGCGCGTCAACTGCTGCGCAGCAAAACCCGCCGCCAAAACCGCAGGTAAAGTGCCTAAACCGAAAGCCAACATTGCACTTGCGGCCATAAGCGGCGCAGGTTGGGTCATAGCCATGGCAAGTGCTGCATACACCAAGCCACAGGGTAACCAACCCCAGAGCGCTCCGAGAAATAGTGCCTTGGGAATATTGTCTACGGGCATTAAGTGTTTTCCGAGCGGCTGAATATAAACCCACACATAGCGACCCAGAGTTTCTAGCTTAGTTAGCCCGCGCCACCAATCCGCCAAATATAGACCCATAGCAATTAATAACAGACCCGCAATCACCCGCAAAATGGTAACCCCACCCAAGGCTGCAATTTGCTTGGCAAAAACGCCGGCGAGTAACCCCATCAGGGCATAGCTTGCAATGCGGCCAAGATTGTAAGCGACTAAAATGAACCCTCGTTTCGTTTTGGCTTGCGCAGGAATAGCCATGGTAAGCGCCCCCATAATGCCGCCACACATCCCAATACAATGGGTACTACTCACTAAACCTAGAACGAATAAGGACAGGAAAATATTGAAATCGATCATTTATCTTGCTCGTGCTGCGGCTGCGTTATTTCTTGCTCTGAGAGTTGCGGATTATTTTCTTCGGGGACAACTACAGATGTGGTCAATATTTTCTTTTTTTCATCATCAAACAAAATTCGATGAGCTTCAGTATCGAGATTATCGTACTGACCATTGTTAATCGCCCAAAATAAAACCTTTACCGCTATGGCGATAAAAATCAGGGCGCAGGGAACTAGAAAGTAGAGACTTTCCATTTTACGTTTCTCGATAAAAAGAGTGAATTGCTATTTACTTAAGCGCAGCGCGTTTAATACCACAATCAATGAACTCATTGTCATGCCAATAGCCGCAGCCCAAGGCGCAACATGCCCCATAGCAGCAAGCGGCAATGCGATGAGATTATACGTGAGTGAAAACATTAAATTTTGTTTTATTATCTTGTGCGTGCGCTGTGCCAAAACAATTGCTTGGGGCAATAAAGTAAGTTGATTGTTTAGCAGTATGGTATCCGCTCGAGTTTGCGCTAAATCAGACGCACTGGCCATGGCCACGGATACATCCGCACCCGCCAGCACAGGCACATCGTTAATACCATCTCCTACCATCAATACTTTATCACACTGCAATTGAGCGACGTTTAATCGTGCCAATTTATCGGCAGGTTTGGCGCCCGCAATAAACTCGGTGATGCCCAATTTTTTCGCGAGTAAAGCAACCGCACCAGACTGATCACCGCTAAGCAGCTCCACACTAACACCTAGATCCCGCAACTCAGCAATAGCTGCTTGCGCGCTCGGGCGAACCTCATCCTCCAAGCCAAACCAAGCAACTGCACCTTGCGCATTGGCTAATAATAACCAAAGCTTTGACTGATCTGGCAGCACAAGCTC
>CAZZEV010000094.1:4466-10176 GCA_964653305.1 uncultured Cellvibrionaceae bacterium
AAGACATCCGTGATACTGAAACGGCCTTGAGTAAGCGTTCCGGTTTTATCGAAAATTACGCGATTAATATGCGTCAGCGTTTCAATAACATGACCACGTGCAACTAAGAATCCACGCTGACGCAAATTCGCCGTTGCGGCTGAAAGTGCCGCAGGCATAGCTAGGGCCAATGCGCAGGGACAGGTGACAACTAATACTGACAGTGTGATCCACAAGGCGCGGCTTGGATCTTTGTACCACCAAAATAGAAATACACACACGCAAATGACCAATAGGCGAGCAATAAAAAAGCGTGCAATTTTATCGGCCATGACTACTTGTTTTGGTTTTTCATCCGCTGCTTGTACCGCCAGACGCTCAATCCCAGAAAGCTGAGTAGCGCTTCCAATTGCAGTAACACGAACGCGCAAAGGGCTATGACCATTGAGTGTGCCTGCAATAACTTTATCGCCTTCTTTTTTATCAACCGGAATAGATTCACCGGTAATGAGGGCTTCGATAACTTCACTCTCGCCGGTTTCAATGACACCATCGCAAGGAAAGGTTTCTCCTGCTTTTACTAAAACCAGATCGTTTACCGACAGAATTTTGAGCGGAACATTTTCGGTTTTTTCTTCGCAATTATTTTCAGTTGACGATATGCAGCAAGCCGTGAGTGGCATTAATTGCGCGAGATTACCAAACGCGGAGCGATTGCGATGACGAGCACGCTGCTCGATGTGACGACCTAACAACAAAAAGAAAGCAAACATAGAGACCGATTCAAAATAAACTTCGCCGCTGGATGTTACTGTTGCCCAAGCACTGGCGATGTACGCCAAACCAATAGCCAAGGCGACGGGGACATCCATGATCAACTGTTTACTTTTAATACTGCGCCAAGCGGCTTTAAAAAACGGTGCCGCAGAAAAAAATACGACCGGCGTCGCGCACAGCATGCTGAGCCAACGCAAAAAATCTAACCAAGTATCAGTAGCGCCAAAATAAATGCCAACCGCCACCATCATGGCTTGCATCATGCCAAAACCGGCAACACCTAAACGAAATAGCGCGATGCGATTTTCTTTTTTAAAAAACTCTTGCTGCTGATCGTCAGTTGCTGGGCGAGGTTTGTAGCCAATTTGTGCAAGCGATTTTAAGAGTTCACTGAGCGGGGATAAACCTGGTGACCACACTAGAGTACAGCGGTGGGTGCTGACATTAACACTCACCATTTTTACCGCAGCATTTTGCTTGAGATGGGTCTCAATTAGCCAGCTGCAGGCAGCGCAGGAAATACCTTCCAGCAATAAACTTGCTTGGCGATAATCTGCATCAAATTCAGTAACAAATTCACTTTGTACTTCCGGCAAATCGTAAATTTGCCAATTAATATTCAGCAACTGTGAATCACTGCGCTGATTACTTTCGGTGCGATAACTATAAAAATTCTCTAAGCCACCATCTACAATTGCCATAGCAACTGCTTGGCAACCAGGGCAGCACATAGACTCTGGTTTGTTATTGATAACCACTGAAAAACTGCAATTCGGGGGAACAGGCAGACCACAGTGATAACAAGGTTGGTTAGCATCACTGTGACTGACATTCAATTCAGTTGATGGCATGGAGAGCCTGCCTAGAAGAAAACGAAGTTATTTTGCAGGCTTAGGTTGTGTGCGTGATTGCAAATGAGTTTCTGCCGTTTTGGCTACATCTATTTGGCCGGTAAGCAACCACTCTGCATCTTTACGGCGACTTGCATCCGCCTCGGGTATTAACGCAATATACCAAGAATATTCAATAGGAGCACTCAACTCACCGCGATATTCTCCCGCCGCAATTTCAGTTAATAAAATGCGTTGATCTTTGTTAGCTTTTGCCGGGTTATCCAAAAACAATAACATTTGCTTGGGGAAATTATGATTACCGGTTAAGGAAACCGTTACATCGCCAGTCAGCTGATCAATTTTTACTTTTGCCAGCAAGCCTAATGTTGCTGCTTTTTCATCCTGTTCCAATGTTTGGTTAATCATTCTGCCCACTTTGTAGTAATTGTCAGTCACTACATCGTCAGAGTTTTTAAAGGCGATGAAAACGAAAATACCACACAACACAATAATAAAAAGAAGTGGGCCGAAGACAAACCAAAACCAAAATTGGCGATACCAAGGTAATATTTTTTCAGCCGTTTGATCTGTCATATTTTACCCAATAGTTTATTTAGATGGCCCGATAAACGTTGTGCTATGCGACACTACAATTTCAGGATTTTCACGTGCAATTACAGTAAACGTTACCGTATTTTTTTCGCCTTTCAATTCACTACGTTTAACCACTACACGCACCGGCAAGGTAATAATTTCACCCTCAATAATGGGAGGTGCCTTGTAACCTTGAAGATCAAACGCGTAATCGCCGCTGACTCGCACATCGTACACATGGGTTTTACGGTCCAAGTTTTCGATTTTAAGTGTGTATACATTTGAAACATTGCCATCGGTGATACGAAACATTTGTGTGCCACGATCACGCATCACTTCAACCAACAGTGGCATACGTGTAGCAAGCGAATACACAAAGAGCGATACCATCGCCAAAAGCACTGCACCATAACCCAAAACGCGAGGGCGCAGAATCTTCACTTTCTTTTTGGCAGCGGCATCTTCAGTGGTAAAGCTAATTAACCCCAGCGGGTAATTCATTTTTTCCATCACGCTATCGCAAGCGTCTATGCACAATCCGCAATCTATGCACTCTGCCTGTAAACCTTCGCGAATATCAATATTCACTGGGCACACTTGCACACACCACGAACAGTCTATGCAATCGCCCAAGCCTTGCGCTTTGTAATCTTCACCGCTTTTACGCGGGCCGCGATTTTCACCGCGCTCTTTATCGTAAAATACAGTTAGCGTGTCGTGATCGTACATCACCGATTGAAAGCGCGCATAGGGGCACATGTACTTACAGACTTGTTCGCGCATAAAACCGGCATTGCCATAGGTAGCGCCGGTAAAAAATAACACCCAAAATGCAGCTGTTAAATCGAGTTGGAATGTGAAGAAGTTAATCGCCAAATCACGTATGGGTGTAAAGTAACCCACAAAGGTCATGGCAGTAATAAGTGCTATGGCAATCCAAATAGACTGCTTGGCTGCTTTGCGTAAAAACTTTTCTAGGCTCCACTTTTGCGCATCGAGCTTGATACGTTTATTTCGATCACCTTCACAAAGTAATTCCGCCCAAATAAACATCTGTGTCCAAATAGTTTGCGGACAAGTAAAGCCACACCACACGCGCCCTACCATTACGGTAACCGTAAATAATAAGAACGCTGAAATAATTAATAACCACGCCAGATAAACACCATCTTGCGGGGAGAATGTAATCCATAAAATATTAAATTGGCGCGCAGGTAAATCAAACAGCATTGCAGGGCGACCATCGATCACCAACCAAGGCATTAAAATGAAACCCAATATTAAGGGCGCACTGATATAGCGACGGAGACGCTGATAAAAACCAGTGATACGGCGGATATAAACCTTCTCTTCGGCCTCGTATAAATTAACGTAGCGGATTTCTTGCGGTTTATTTTCAGAACTAGACGTGTTGGTGTTACTAACTTCAGATTGGGATTCTTCAGGTTTAACGCTCACAGACGATCACCTCGTGGACCCGAAACAACAAAGCGGGGAATTATTGCGGAACAGCGAACAAACAAGGTGAGTATCGACCTCAGCCGATACTCACATGGCTTCATTACTTGGTTTCGTCTTGCGACAAACTGTAAACATACGCAGAGAGTAAATGGATGCGCTCAGCTTTCAACGTTTCAGCATGAGCAGGCATAACACCGGCACGACCATTACGAATGGTTTGACGCAAGGTTGCACCCAACTCTTCTGGAGTAGCAGCACCGTATAACCAAACATCATCTGTTAAGTTTGGCGCGCCAACCAGTTGATTACCCTTTCCATCTGCACCGTGACAAGCCGCGCAGTTAGTTGCAAAAATTGCCTTACCGAGCTCTGCTTTTGCGGCATCATGTTCTTTACCTGCACCTTGCAGTACATACTCAACCACATTGCCAACATTAGCTTCGCCCAAAATGGCGCCCCAAGCCGGCATCATCGCTTGGCGACCAAGTACGATAGTTTCTTTGATACGATCTGGCGTACCGCCGTACAACCAATCTTTATCAGTCAGATTTGGGAAGCCAAAGTTACCACTTGCATCTGAACCGTGACATACAGCGCAGTTGTTCAAGAACAAACGCGAGCCCATTTTCATTGCCTCTGGATCTTTTGCCAACTGCTCGATTGGCATTTGCGCAAACTTACCAAAGGTTTCGTCGTAAGTTGCTTTGGCTGCTGCATGCTCAGCTTCCAACTGATTGGTTGATGTCCAACCCAACATGCCTTTCCATGAACCCAAACCTGGGTATGCTACCAAATAACCAGCAGCAAAAATAAAAGTTGCCAAGAACAAACCAAACCACCAGCGCGGTAGCGGGTTGTCGTATTCCTCAATGCCATCGTATTCATGGCCAGTGGTTTTAGCTTCGCCATTATCAGTACCTGTAACAGCACGCTTACGGTTGGCCATTAACAGCCAAAATAACAACACAAGGTTGGTTAGGGTAAGGACAATAATCCAACCGCTCCAAAATGTACTCATAATCAATTCCGCCCTTTTACATCATCAGGCTGATGATGATCTGTCTGCTTGTTTTCGATCTCATCATCAGCAAAAGGTAATTTTGCATCTTCTTCAAAGCGCTTCTTTAACTTGGGCGAAAAAGCCCAGTAACAAACGCCGAAGAAGGCAATAGTCACTAATACCGTTGAGATTGCGCCTAAAGTGCCATAGTCCATTAGTTAACGCTTCTCTTTTAACAAAATGCCAAGCTGTTGCAGGTAAGCAACCACAGCATCCATTTCTGTTACACCTTTAACGGCTTGCTGCGCACCAGCAATATCATCTTCGGTGTAGGGAACGCCAACTGAACGCAAAGCCCGCATTTTTGCCGCTGTATCTTTGCCGTCCAACTTGTTGTCATACAACCAAGGGTAGGCAGGCATAATAGACTCAGGCACAACGCTGCGCGGATTGTACAAGTGTGCTTTATGCCAATCGTCAGAGTAACGCTTACCTACGCGCGCCAAATCTGGGCCAGTACGCTTGGAGCCCCACAAAAATGGATGCTCGTAGACAGATTCGCCTGCCACTGAGTAGTGACCATAGCGCTCGATCTCAGCACGCAATGGTCGAACCATTTGTGTGTGACATACGTGACAGCCTTCACGAATATAAATATCGCGACCTTCCAAAACCACTGCAGGCAGAGGCTTTAAGCCCTCAATCGGCGTTGTAGTTTCTTTGAGGAAGAATTGCGGAACAATCTCAACCAATGCACCAAAACTAATAGCAATGACCGCAAGAATCGTCATTAAACCAATGTTTTGTTCAACAATATCATGACCTTTCATTTATCTATCCCCTTCTATTTATACAGCCGCAGGGGCCTGGTCTTTCACAGAAACTTCTTTTTCACCGGCCGCTTTCGCGGTGCGGTAAACGTTGTATGCCATGAGCAACATACCGGCAAGGAAGAACGCACCACCGATCACACGCACCAAATAACCTGCATGACTTGCCGTTACCGACTCGATAAAGGTGTAGGTCAAAGTGCCATCTTTGTTAAATGCACGCCACATTAAGCCCT
>CAZZEV010000095.1:0-6405 GCA_964653305.1 uncultured Cellvibrionaceae bacterium
TTGGTGTGGGATATTTTTGCGGATAAAAAGCTATTGCACTTCGCGGTGGAGCGCAGCCAATTAACCGGTTTATTGTTGGATAGAATTGGCGGTTCAGTTGCGGCTTTTGAATATTCTTATTTGCCGCGCTTGCATCGAAAAGGATACGTTGCCCCTAATTTAGGTGAGTTGGAATCCGATATTATTAGCCCTGGTGGCTATGTGATGAGTTCGCGCCCCGGCATTTACGATAATGTGTTGGTATTGGATTTTAAAAGTCTGTACCCCAGTATTATCCGTACCTTTTTGATTGACCCCTGCGCCTTTTGGATTGCAGAGCATCAACACCTATTACCTGAGGAAATAGTTGTTGGCTTTAATGGCGCTGTGTTTGCGCGCGAAGGCCATATACTGCCGCAAATGATTGAGCATTTATGGCAGGCGCGTGATCTTGCCAAGCAAGAACGCAATGCGCCGCTCTCGCACGCGATTAAAATTATCATGAATTCTTTTTACGGTGTTTTAGGTTCAACGGGTTGTCGGTTCTTTGATCCGCGTGTGTGTAGTTCAATCACCTTACGGGGGCACGAAATTATTCAGCGCAGCCGCGATTGGATTGAGCAGCAAGGTTATGCGGTTATTTATGGTGATACAGATTCGCTGTTCGTCTGGCTGGAAAATAACTGTGTAGGTAAGCCTCCGAAAAATCAGCAGCAATGCCAAAAAATTGGTGAGCGTTTAGCGCGTGAATTAAACCAGTGGTGGCAGCAAACACTTAAAACGGAATACGCCATAAAAAGCCAATTGGAAATTCAGTTTGAAACCCATTATTTACGCTTCTTAATGCCAACAATTCGCGGCAGTGAAATCGGCACCAAAAAACGTTATGCAGGTGTGGTTGAGCATAATGGCGAGCGCGAGTTGGTGTTTAAAGGCTTGGAAAATGTACGCACCGATTGGACTCGTTTAGCCAAGGATTTTCAAGAGCAGCTTTACAGTAAAGTGTTTAACGGCGAAGACTATTTGGATTTTGTGCGAGAGACAGTGGCAGATGTTTTGGCTGGAATGCGCAATTCAGATTTGGTCTACAACAAGCGCCTACGCCGCCATTTGCACGAATACGAAAAAAACGTGCCTCCACAAGTGCAAGCCGCACGTAAATATGTTCAACTTACGGGTAAGCCTATAAGACGCGGCGATTGGATTGCTTATGTGATCACCACCAGTGGCGCTGAACCTATAGCCGCGCAGCAAAGCCCGCTGGATTATCAACACTACGTAGACAAGCAGCTAATGCCAGTGGCAGACAGTATTTTGCATTTTATGGAGCAAAATATGACCGAGTTAGTCGATACGCAGATGTCTTTATTTGCGCATTAATGGTTAGAATAGGCGCTTCAAATATAGGCATTTTGCAAACAAGCTCAAAAATCCTTAATTGCCGTTGAAATAAATCGTCATTGAAACAATAAGAGTCTTTGTAATGGAAGAAATTCTAGAATTATTACGCGAACACAATGAATCTGTACCTGTTCCTTTGGAATTGCCAGATGATGATCAGCTTATTCAAATTGAAGAAGAGATACTGCTACCCATTCCGCGCGATATTAAAGAATTCTTGTTGGAAGCTAGTGATGTAGTCTACGGTTCGCTAGAACCCGTTACGGCTGCAGATCGCAATTCACATACCTATTTAGCCGAAGTGACTGCGGTCGCTTGGTCGCTTGGTGTTCCACATCATTTGTTGCCGATTTGTGAGGACAGAGGTATGTACTACGTTGCCGATCCCGAAGGTGAAATTACTTTGTGGAAAGACGGGGAATTAACAGAACAGACCTGGCCAACCATTTGGTATTGGGTTAGGGAAGTTTGGTTGGAGTCGTGATATGAAAAGCCGCAGTAGCGGCTTTTTTTAATTAATCTTTACCAAAAACATCTTTGGCCACTGTTTTCCTGTAATCCAAAACGCTTTTCTATCTGCATCATAAGCAATGCCATTTAAGACACTTTCCGCATCTGTTAGTTTTATGTTTTTTGCGATTGCAGCAAAATCCATTACGCCAATCACATCGCCCGTAGCGGGATTGATTTTTACAATTCGGTTGTCGTGCCAAATATTTGCCCAAATAAAACCTTCGGCAAATTCCAGTTCGTTGAGATTAATAATTGCTTCTTGCTGATATTTTACGCTGATTTTTTTTTCAACACTAAAGCTCTCTGCGTTGTGAAAAAATAATTTATTACTGCCGTCGCTGCGAATCAGGTGTTTACCGTCGTTGGTTAAACCCCAGCCTTCGCCTTTGTAGTTTACATTCTTGATGAGTGAAAAGTTGTTGGCATCGTAAACAAACACTGTGCCTTCTTGCCAGGTGAGTACATAAAGCTTGTTATTGAGTAGTGTTAGGCCCTCTGCAAAATAGCGGTCTGGAATGCGTTGCTTTTGAGTGAAGGGCGCTGTCATTTTTGCCCATGTACCTTCTGGTTCTGTTATGGGGTAGGTGACAATTTGCGATTTAGCATAGAGGCCGCTACTTTCATAAAAGCTGCCATTTTTGACTTCAAGGCCTTGGGTGAACAAGCTAGTTTTGTGCGAGCGCTCGCTAATAATTTTGTAGCTAATTTGTGGCGCAGTGGAGAGTAATTCAGTTTGTGCGCAAGAGAGATTCGCAATCGTGGCTAGGCTAAGGCAGAATAGGCCAATAAAATATTTCAACATTGCGATGGGGTTTCCGTCGTGTCGGTGTTAGATAAGTGTTTAATGTAATTTCTGTAGGGTTAGTATCATGAAGCGTTTGCGTTCATTTGTCAGTATCACCTTACTCGGTGGTTTTATGGTCGTCTTGCCGGGTGCGATTTTGGTATTGTTTGCCGAATGGATTTTTGGTGTTGTTAGTCGTTTGATCAAGCCATTTAATGAATGGGTAAGCTCGTGGTCGCCGCTGACAAACTATATGGCAGATTTTACCGGCGTGGCTTTATTGTTGCTTGGTTGCTTTTTAATTGGCCTATTAGTGAAAACCAATATTGGTCAATGGCTGCACGATTTAATCGACGATTTTTTGGGTAAGGTGTTACCAGGCTATCAAACCATTAATAAGCTGGTGTCACAGCTATTGGGTGGTGAGGGCAATACCTCGTTGCTAAAAGGCGAAGCCTGCCGTGCTTACATTATGGGACGTAATGTTCCTACATCGGTAACCGGGATAGTAACCGCAAAACACGCGAATGGTGATTTTACGGTTTATGTTCCCACGGCCCCCTTTTTAACCTCAGGCATGGTGTACCACTTGGGCGCAGAGAGTGTTGAGCTTTTGCCGCATATGACCGTGGAGGCTGTGATGCGTACCATTATTGCCTGCGGTAGTGGTTCACAAGTGCTTAGTGATAAATTGGTACAGGAAGACTAAAAACTTTGTACTGGGTTCATTATTAAAAAGGCCGCCTGTGTTTTGCACTGGCGGCCTTTTTTATGCGTAGGTTTTTATAAGGGGCGATTTATTTTTTAGTGGTTTTGGGCTTAGTTGCTTTTTTGGCAGCATCATCAGTTGTCGCCACTTTTGCTGGTTTGTTGGCGCGGTTTGCACTCAGAGATACATCCACTGAGGGCAGTTTTACATCTTCGCCGCGCTCGCGGCTTTCCACATAATTAATTGCATCGGTTACGGCTTGTACAACTTTGTTGCGAATTTCTTGAATATCCTGCGGTGACATAAAAAAAGTCATATCCACATCATGGCGAATATAGCGAGGAGGCATGCGGTTGAGGGCTACGCAGGCGACATCGGCCAGAAAATCTCTATCGCCTTCTTGTACGCGGGTACTCTGCTCAAAAATCTCCTCCAGAACTAAACGCTCGTAATAGTTGTGGATGAAATCTATTTCATCATAGGCATCAAGGCTGTAATTGCGGGAGTTGGTCAGCATGGTCATCTCTCTTATTTAAGGGGCAATAGCGGCAAAGGAACACAAATAGAATGGGTTCTGAAGAGTATAGACGGGCTTTTGCGTTTGAGTAGGCGTGGCTGAAATCAGTATCTTTGCTTAGGTATTAGCGCTTATTGCGGGTTAAATCGCGGATGATAAAGCGCGCCGGATTAAGTGCATTGGCGAGGTCGCGGGGCACCGGGGCGTGCTCGTCATTGATCTGAGCCGCCAAAAGCTCGGCGCAAAGTGGAGTGTATGCCAAACCGCGTGCACCGTGGCCAATGTTAATGTAAAGCCCACGCCAATAGCTGCCGCTGGTGGTGATCCCAGCGCGGGCATTTTTGCGCAGTGGTGCGAAATCTTCGACTAGCTTATCAACCAATGGCAAAGCGCCTACGCAGGGCAGGTAGTCGGGCAGCGAGCAGCGAAAGGCGACGCGGCCTTCTAAACTTTCTGCATTTGCATCCACGTCGAACGCGGGTAGATGTTCGCGCAGATTGTCCAAGTTGGTTTGGTGATCGCTGGTTCGCGTTGCGGTTTCGGTATCTTTTAAGTTGAAAGTTGCACCGGTACAGAAAACGCCAGCTTGCGCGGGGCTAATGTAGCCTTCGGCACAGACAACAGTTTTAAGTGCAGCAGCGGTAGCTTCTTGAGGGATGTAAGAGACCTGCCCACGAATAGATTTAATCGGCAGATGATTTGCCTGCTCAAAGCTCAGGGCATCTTTGGCACTGGTGATAATGACAACAGGTGCACTCTGTGTTCCGGCTTTATCAGATTGCGCGTGCCAGTTATTTTTAGCATGGTTGAGTTGCTGAACCTGAAAATCATATTCAACCTGAATATTCGGGTGATCAATTAAATGAGAGCAAAGTTCGCGTGGATCAATCCAGCCGGCCTGCGGAAAAAACAATCCGCTTTGCGCGAGGGAAATACCGGCTAGCTTACTAGCGGTTTGGGCGGAAACAAATTCAACCAATTGGTCTTTATTGGAAAATTTATCTTTTAATAGCTCGTGCAATTCTGCTTCTGAGTTTTTGTACGCGAGTTGCAAAACGCCGCATTGATCGCCAATGTTTTCCCACAAAGGGCGATAAAAATTTAATGCATATTGCAGACTTGCCAAATTAAACGCAGCTTGTGCTTCGTCTAACGGCGATAATTTTGCGTAGAGCACGCCTTGCGGATTGCCCGAACCTTCTTGTGCTAGCGCAGAATGGCGTTCCAAAATTTTTACGCGCCAGCCGCGCTCTGCTAGGGCGCGTGCAGAATGGCAACCCGCTAAACCACCCCCAATAATTAGCGCGCATTTTTCGCTAAATTCAGATTTATTGGCGTTTATTGCCCAAGGCACAGGGTAAGGCGAAAAGCTACCTCTGTAGCGATAATCATCAGGGTTAAGTGGTTCGGGTTCTACTGTGAAATGCGCTTTTACCATCTCACGTTTGCGCGCAAACCCCGCGACTTTTTGAATTGCAAAGCCTGCATGCTTCAATCCATTTTTCACAATCGCTGCCGCGCTAAAAGTGGCTGCCGTTGTTCCAGGTTTGCTTAAGTTATGAATGCACTTGAAAAGCTCTTCGCTCCACATTTGCGGGTTTTTTGAGGGAGCAAAACCATCCAAAAACCACGCATCAACCTTTGCACCGCTGCGCATGTATAGAGGATGCGTGCTGGCGAGTAACTTGGTAAAGCCGACGGCGGCATCGCCAATAATCAGCGTGAGTTTGATGCGGCCATTCATAAAATTCAGGCGATGAAAACCGGTACCTACAAATACGGGATAGCTTTCAATAAGTTGATCTGCCAAATATTTTAGCTCTGGCCAGAGTGCAAGCGCGCGGGTTAAATCGGTTTTGTTGAGCGGGAATTTTTCAACCGTAACAAAATGCAGTTGTGCGGATTCCGGGGCTGTTGTTAACCACAAATCCCACGCGGCTAAAAAATTCAAGCCAGAGCCAAAACCCGTTTCGGCAATCGTGAAATGATTGTTTTCCGCGAGTGCAGCCCATCGCTCAGGCAACTGATTGTGTTTTAAAAATACGTGACGAGTTTCTTCTAAACCGTTGGCTTTAGAGAAATACACATCGCCAAATACACTGGAAAGCGGCTGGCCGTCGGCGTCCCAATCAAGTGAGGCAAGTTCAACAGTATTTTGTGGGTGCGATGATTTCATTAACAAAGTAGTGCTAATCCGAGAGGATGGCGATTTTGCCACAAATATCACGTGCAGTTTTAGCTAAAGAGTATGCAGCTTTCATTAAAGAGAATGCTGTCCGTAAATCTGCCTGCTATGATTCGCTCAACTTTCTGGAGACTTGACTATGACTGACCCTATTTGTTTGGCCCGCAGCAGCACCCAAGATCTTGTTTTGCTACCCGCATTGGCGAATCGCCATGGCTTAATTACTGGCGCTACGGGTACGGGTAAAACCGTTACCCTACAAAAGCTGGCTGAATCTTTTGCGGCTATGGGCGTACCCGTGTTTATGGCGGCTGTTA
>CAZZEV010000095.1:6415-10109 GCA_964653305.1 uncultured Cellvibrionaceae bacterium
CGGCATAGGCGCGGCAGGTGTTTTATCGGAAAAGCTGAAAGCCGCTATCGCAGAGCGCGGCACGCTGATTCCTGAGTCGGTCGCTAATACGCCAGTGTTTTGGGATTTGTGGGGCAAATCCGGTCACCCAGTACGGGCGACAATTTCAGATATGGGGCCGGTGTTGTTGGCACGTTTATTTAACCTAAACGATACCCAAGCGGGTGTGTTGCAGCTGGTGTTTAAAATTGCCGACGATAATGGTTTGCTCTTGTTAGATTTAAAAGACCTGCGCGCCATGCTCAACTTTGTGGGCGAAAATGCCAAGCAATTTACAACCTCCTACGGCAATATTTCGGCGGCCTCCATTGGTGCAATTCAACGCGCATTGATGGCGCTTGAGCAAGAAGGCGGCGACGGCTTTTTCGGCGAGCCTATGCTAAATATTCAAGATTTAATTCAAACTGATGCGCAAGGCAGAGGCGTCATTAATATTTTGGCGGCCGATAAGCTCATGCTATCGCCCAAGGTTTACGCCACCTTTTTACTTTGGCTACTATCCGAACTGTTCGAGCAGTTACCAGAAGTCGGTGATCTACCCAAACCAAAACTAGTTTTCTTTTTTGATGAAGCGCATTTGTTATTTACCGATGCACCGCCCGCGCTGGTAGAAAAAGTAGAGCAAGTGGTAAGGCTAATTCGTTCAAAAGGTGTAGGCATTTATTTCGTAACCCAAAACCCCTTGGATATTCCTGATTCTATTCTTGGTCAGTTGGGCAACCGTGTTCAACACGCCTTACGTGCATTTACACCACGCGATCAAAAAGCCGTAAAAACCGCCGCGCAAACACTGCGAGCAAATCCCGCCTTCGATGTTGAAGCTGCTATTACCGAATTAGGTGTGGGTGAAGCTCTCATTTCATTGTTAGATGAAAAAGGTCGTCCCACAATTGTTGAGCGTGCATTTATCAATTTGCCGGGGTCGCGCTTAGGCCCGCTAACACCCGAGGAGCGCAGTGCGCATATCGCGAATTCGTTGGTAGCGGGAATATATGAAGCTGTTGAAGATCGCCAATCCGCGTTTGAACATTTACAGGCTCAATCTGCACAAACAGAATCTCCAAGTGCTCCCGCAACAAATCGTCGCGCAGAATCAAATGACAAACCAGAAGCTAACAGCCCCATGTTTGGCGGTTTGAACGATATTCTATTTGGCTCAACAGGGCCTCGCGGTGGGCATCGCGATGGCGTAGCGCAAATTGCTGCTAAAACGGTGGCACGAACGATTGCGAGTGAAGTGGGCCGCCAAATTATTCGTGGAGTCTTAGGTTCAATTTTGGGTGGGGGGAGGTCTAGGCGTTAAGCGGCGAGTCTATAAATTGAGTTGCTGAGTTTTATACTTATAGCTTAGGTAGCTGCTCTATTGGTGAGGTGACCCTATGCGTAATGAAATTGGCTCTTATGATGCAAAATTGCTACTGGCCAAGTTGGTTATTAGTGGTTGATGGCAGGGTGTTATTTCTGTTGAGTTTGATATATGGAGCACAGGAATGTAATTATGAAAATACTGCTTACTTTGTTTCCTATTATCGTTCTTCTTTTCTCTGGCTGTACTAAATCACCTACACCGCCACTGCGGGTGGCGACTATCCCTTGGCCGGGTTATGAGTCATTGCATATTGCTCAAGAGCGCGGATATTTTACCCCCGCTCAAGTGCGTTTGGTGGAGCTCGCTAGCTCTAGTCAAAGCGCAAAAGCTTTTCGCAATGGTACGGTAGATGTGGCGCTGTTAACTCTGGATGAAACGCTTGGCCTGTTGCAATACGGCGTAGACCTGCGGGTTGTGTTAGTGCTGGATATTTCTAATGGCGCCGATGTGGTTATGTCCAAACCAGAGATTTCGAGTGTGCAAGCCTTGCGTGGAAAGCGTATTGGCGTAGAAACCACCGCCATAGGTGCGCTTATGTTTGATGCGCTGCTCACTGAAGCCGCGCTTTCGGTGGTGGATGTCGAGATAGTCAATATTGTTGTTCACGAGCATGCTGCTGCGTATCGCGAGGGTCGAGTCGATGCAGTAGTCACTTTTGAGCCAGTGCGCACTAAGTTGTTAGCGGAAGGTGCAAAAATTTTGTTTGATAGCAGCCAAATACCAGGGCGTATTGTAGACGTCATGGTTGCGCGTGCTGGGGTGCTTGAGTCGCATCCAGAAGCGCTAAAAGTATTAATTGGCGCGCACTTTGCGGCACTCGATTACCTTAATAGCGAACCACATGCTGCCGCCGCACTCTTGGCGCCGTACTTAGGTGTTGCAGAGGCTGATGTTCTTCCGCAATTTGCAGGCTTAAAGCTACCCACCTTGGTTGACAATCACGCTTTATTATCAGGTAAGCCTTCGTCCTTAGTGGATACTGCCGCGCACCTCGCTGAGCTTATGAGGCGTCAGAATTTGTTGGAACGCAAGGTCAACCTTGACCACTTAGTAGACTCACGCTTTCTACCGGTAGCCGCGCCATGAAAAAACTCACTACTATTTCGTTGCGCCTGTGGCTGCCGGTGTTTGTCATCACTGCATTTATTCTGATGTTGACAGCCTCTAGCCTCTGGCGTAATTGGCATGAAACACAAGAAGCTGAGCAGCGTGCGGTGGCGGAGCTTAGATTTATCATTGCCGATGCAGAATATCGCCTAGAGCAACTGCTGCGACTAAACGCGCAAGCATTAGTGGTCGAAGAGGTGGCGCAATTAGGGGCGAGGCCAGAGATCGATTTTGTTGCGCTGGTAAAGGCAAACACACACATCCTTTACGCCAGCCAACCGGTACTTATTGGTCAGTCGCTCAATATTTCAGAAGTCGGCTTTGATGCTGCGCGGATTCAGTCGGCAGAGTATGAACAACGTTTAGACGTACAATTCGATGCTTCACGTGATTTTTTGTTGGTGTATGCACCCGTTACCATGCCCGTTAGTGCGGGGAAAGTTCGGAGTACTGAAGTTGGCATACTTCTGGTTAAATATAGTCTAAGCGCAATTAATGCTCAGGTTAAGCAAGATGTTTTGAAGGATTTCTTGATTAATCTGGGGATCACCTTAGTGATTGCCCTAAGTCTTATTTTTTGTGTGCGTCTCTGGTTCGCTCGGCCCTTACTGGCACTGCAAAATGCGGTAATCCGCATGGCACAAGGGGATTTTGATGCTGAGATAAACCTTGTTGGTAAAGGTGAGTTGGCGGAGCTTGGCAAAAATATCGAGCAAATGCAGGCCGCACGCAAACAGGCAGAAATGGCATTACAGGAAAGTGAGTTTCGTTTCCGAAAAATGTTTGAGCAGGCGGGTGTTGGTGTTGCGCAGATCGAGACTCTGACCGGAAAATTCTTTCAGCTCAATCAAGTTTACTGCGACATAGTCGGCTACTCGCGCGATGAAATGGCCTCATTAGATTTCCAGACCATCACTCATCCGGATGACCTGAAAGCAGATCTTGATCAGATGGCATTGCTCAAATCCGGTGAAATTAACGATTTCACAATTGAGAAGCGGTACTTCACAAAATCCGGCGACATTGTATGGGTTAACCTCACGGTCACCCCTATGTGGGAAAAGGGGCGACCCCCCACCTATCACATCGCTATCGTTCAGGATATTACTGCGGCGAAACAAGCGGAATTAGCGTTTGCGCACCAAGCCGAGCTGCTCAATCTCACAGGCAAACTTGCCC
>CAZZEV010000096.1:0-10100 GCA_964653305.1 uncultured Cellvibrionaceae bacterium
TCTAACCAAAACTTTTGATCGTGCGGGAAAAATAATACTTTCATAGGTTACACGCCAATAGGGGAATGCTCTTAAATAGACGCGCACCTACAGAGGCGCGCCCTTGGAGTATTAAATATTCTACCCAACCTTTTACGTTAATGTTGAACTTCCTCATTGTTGTGAATTGTAGTTGTGAATTAAGACTTTGCCGCATCTGTGATGAGCGAACTTGGCGAGCGCTGACGCTTTCGCCCATTGAGGAATTTGCCCATAAAGGTTGCGCGCACACAGTAGTGATAAGTTGTGAGCAGTACTACTCCCGTAATTGAAATAATTAGCAATAGTTTTACTGGCCAGTAAAGCGGCCAGCTTAACATCCACGCCTGTAATAGCCAGACGATGGGCAAGTGAATGAGATACATCCAATAGGATGCATCTGCGAGATAACGCCACCGCGCATTCGGCTTTTTAAGATAACGCATCGCGAAACCAATAATCGCAAATACCCAGCACCAATGCGCAAATATGTAGGCGCCAGCATAAAGAGCACGTTCCACATTACTCATCGCAATTACTCCAAACTTGGGAGTAATACCCACAATACACAAGGCAGCAATAGTTGCTACTAAGGCACATACAAAATACAAGATCCAATCTGTTGCAAGTGCGAGCAAATATTCCTGTTTTTTATGCAAAAACCAACCGACGAGGAATGCGCCTCCGTAGGCAAGTAACCCTGGTAGGTTGGGAATAAGCCCAATAATAGGTGCGGGAATTCCATGCCATTGGTTCCACCAAGCAGAGAAAAATAGTGACACTGCGATTGGCGCAGTTAGCAACAGAGGTGCAAAACGGGTGCCGATGATAAGAGAAAATAGCTGGCTAATTTTTTCGCGCAGCACACCATTAGTATCGAGATTCTCCACAATTTTATGAGCCGTCACCGTAAGCGCGTAGATTACCAATAATAAATAAAGAAACCATAAGTGACCCCAAGGTACCGGGGGACCTATGACGGGTATTGGCGATTCCATTTTTGGTGGCCCCTGTATACCGAGCTGACGAGCGCCCCAGATAATCGCAATCACGGTAAAGGGCATTACCACCATATAGAAGGCTACTAGCGGAAAGCCGATGCGTCGCAGCCGATTTTTTATAAAGCCTCCCGTACCGAGTCGTTGATAGAGCAAGCGTGCGAAGAATCCCGCAATAATAAAAAATAACGACATTCGGAATAGATGGATCACGAAAAATAGAATGCCCAAACCTGCGCTTGTTGAGTTATCGGAAAGCGGCCAATTGACTTCGCGAAAGCCCTGCAGAAAAGACATGATTGCGTGCAATATTATGCCTGCAAGCAGTGCGCAAGCACGGACTGCATCAAGTGAGTGAAAACGATCATTGGTGTGCATAGATTCTCCTTCTAATTTATTTATTGATTTGTATTTAGATAAAAAAGACTCATCACAAACGCGAGCGATAACAACTGAAAAACCAAAATTTCAGCTAAGGTAGTGCGATAAATAAAACGATTGAATCGAATACTAATAGCGGCAGTTGGTTTGTATTGCTTGATATTTATAGCGGTGAATTCAAATGACGAAAACTGTAATGGCGATTGATGTCGCTCTGATGCAGACGTATTTGCGCTGGTGGGAATAGATAAAAACAGGCACAGCAGAAAAACACTCACCAATAAGCGCATCTGATTTCTCCATTCAGTTTGTCATTAGATTTCTGAGGCTGGAGAATAAATCAGGCAATGGAAATGGCAGGCATAAAGATGCCGAGTGGCAAAAAACGACTATGAGTGGTTTAAATCTTAATGAGCTTTTGGATTTTTAGGGAGGGTGGCGCGAAAGATAAAACGGGGGAGCGAGCTAAGAGCTACTCATTAAATGAGTAGCTCTTGATAACTGATTAAAATCAGTCTTTAGCGCGAGATTTGTATTCGTGAGTACGGGTATCGATAATAATTTTATCGCCGATTTCTACGAATGCAGATACTTGAATTTCAGTACCATTGGTCAAGCGAGCTGGCTTCATTACTTTACCTGAAGTGTCGCCACGAACTGATGGTTCGGTGTAAACAACTTCACGAGTAACTGAGTTTGGTGGAGTAATAGAAATTACTTTACCGTCAAAGAATACGGCTTCACATACATCGTCAATACCATCTTCAATGTATGGACCCATATCGCCGAGTTCGTCAGCTGTCAATTCGTATTGGTTGTAATCGGTGTCTACGAAAACGTACATTGGGTCAGCGTAGTAAGAGTAGGTTACATCTTTACGATCCAGAACGATGTCTTCGAATTTATCGTCTGCTTTATATGGGGTTTCGGTCAAATAACCGTTCAACAAGTTTTTCAGTTTGGTTTTAACAACCGCAGTGTTACGGCCTGAACGGCTGATTTCTGCTTTTTGGATTAACCATGGTTGACCGTCGATGCTGATTACATGACCGGCGCGTAATTCTTGACCTGTTTTCATGATGACTCTCAATAAATGTAAATGGTATTAGGAAATCATACCGATTGTTCGGATAAATTCGGGCGCTACTATACCTTTTTTAGTGGATTTCTACAGCGTTTTTTTAATTGCAACTACGCACCATATTTGAGGCTAAATCCCCCAGCGAATTTAGAGTCTGGCACCAGTCCTGGCTATGTCCCCGCCAGCTTTGCAGATTAGCAAGACAGGCATTCCAGCTTTTACTGCAACCCAAGCCTTGGTTCCATTGGTGCCAAAGCTTGGTAATTGAGTCTTGCAGCTCTGGATTTAAGCCTTCCAGATAGTGCTCTAGAAAGGCATCCAACTTGATCATATGAACGTCTTCTTCCTGCGGGTAAATATGCCAAATAAAGGGTTTGCCCGCCCATTGGGCTCGTACAAAGGAATCTTCTCCGCGAATGAAATTGACATCGCAGGCCCAAAGGAGGCGGTCGTATTCAGTTTGGGTTAAAAAGGGGATCACCTTGAGGCGCAGCCCGCCTTGTACAAATTCATCCCCTAGGGTTAGGGTTGTGCCCAAGTGATTATTGATAGAAGGAAGTGCTTTGCTGGCCGGAACAAGGCATAAAACGGGCGTTGGCGATTGAATCCACGCGTCCAATAAAGAGGCTATAGCCGTATTTTCGTAACCGAATAGAGAGACGACAAGTTCGGTTTCGGCTGGCTCAACACCTAAGCCTTTCAAGAAATCTGTTCGATTCTCGGGGTTGGCAAGAAACTGATCTCGCTCCTCTAACAAAGACACTTCTTTTAACAAACCGCCGGTTTTAGCGGTAAAGCCGGGAAAGAAAAACATTTTCTTTAGCCCAAGCTGCGGGTGCGTAGATAACAAGCCATGGCACCCCTCTACCCAATTCTCCGCGCTTAAATATTCCAAATTAAACCAGTGGGGCGGGACGCCTTTGCGCTTCATGCCTGCCAAATAGCTATCGGGTAAGTTGCAGGCGAAGGCTTCTACTACGGCATCCGCAGGATCGACTGCTTTATCGAACGCTTCACACCAAACACATACCTCTACTTTCTCAAGTAATTGCTGATCTGCATTGATTGCGCTTGGCCAAATTTTAATCAGTGTATCAAGTTCATCCACCCACAAACGCACCTGAAATGGATATTCATTAGCGAGTTGCCGCGCCAGGCGCCAGCACACTCCAATATCGCCATAGTTATCGATCACTCGGCAGAAAATATCCCAGGTTTTGATGTCATTTACGGTCATTAGAAGGAGTTTCTTGCTGCTAATAAAAGGAGGGCGTTATTATGCGCAACATTTGTTAATTAGCGGTAAGAATTCATGGCATCCCTACAAGATCAACTGCTTAAAGCGGGCTTAATTGATACAAAAAAGGCGAAACAGGCCAATAAAGAGAAGCGTAAGGAAACCAATGTGGCGCGCCGTGCGCCAGAGCCAGTGGTTGATGAAGTGAAACAATCCGCCGAACAGGCTCGTTTAGAAAAGGCCGAGCGTGACCGCGAACTTAATCGCCAGCGCAATGCCGAGCTTGAGCAGCGCGCATTGGCCGCGCAGGTTAAGCAGCTGATTGAAAACCATCGCCAGCCCAAGGGCGCAGGTAATGGTGATGTGGAATACAACTTTACCGATGGCAAGTTAATTAAAAAAATGCGGGTATCGCCATTGGTACTTGAGCAAATTGCGCGCGGCGTTTTGGCCGTCGTTAAGCTCGGCGAGGGCTACGAGGTTGTGCCACGTATTGTTGCTGACAAAATTGTGTTGCGCGATGAAAAATCGGTACTGGTTGCGAATGTGAAATCCCAGCAACAAACCGATGAAGATGATCCTTATAAAGACTATGTAATCCCCGATGATTTGATGTGGTAGTTGGTTTTTAGGTTTGCCGAATAATCACCTAAGGTATTCATTCGTTTGGAGGTCTCATGGTGTACCAGCATTCTGTGGGCGTTAATACTTATAAATTTAAAAATCTAAAAGATCTTATGGCAAAGGCGACTCCTGCTAAATCGGGAGACTACCTTGCCGGTATTGCAGCAGGTACTTATGCTGAGCGCATGGCCGCAAGAATGTGCTTGGCAGAAATCCCGTTAAAAACCTTTTTGCAAGATGCGTTAATTCCCTACGAAAGCGATGAAGTTACGCGCTTAATTATTGATAGCCACAATGCAGAAGCCTTTAGCCGAATTAGTCATTTAACCGTGGGCGATTTTCGCAATTGGCTGTTATTGGATACCACTGACACGGCGTGTTTAACCCAAGTGGCACTAGGCATTACGCCAGAAATGGCAGCAGCGGTTAGCAAGTTAATGCGTAATCAAGATTTAATTCTGGTCGCAAAAAAATGTACGGTAATCACTGCATTTCGCAACACCATTGGTTTGCCGGGGCATTTATCCAGCCGGCTGCAACCGAATCATCCCACTGACGATGCACGAGGTATTGCAGCTTCAATGTTAGATGGTTTGCTGTACGGTTCTGGCGATGCAGTCATAGGTATAAATCCCGCCACTGATAGTTTGACTGCGCTAATGGATTTATCTTATTTGGTGGATGAAGTTATCAATCAATATGAAATTCCCACGCAGTCTTGCATTCTCACGCACGTCACCAATCAAATACGATTAATTGAAAAAGGCGCACCCATTGATTTGGTGTTTCAATCCATTGCGGGAACCGAAGCGGCAAATAAAAGCTTTGGTATTGATATTAAATTGTTAGAAGAAGCACGTGATGCCGCGCTTTCACTTAAGCGCGGTACTGTGGGCAACAATGTGATGTATTTTGAAACCGGTCAAGGTTCTGCGTTATCGGCTAATGCAAATTTTGGTGTAGATCAACAAACGTGTGAAGCGCGCGCCTACGCCGTCGCTCGCCATTTGTCGCCGCTCTTAACCAATACGGTTGTTGGTTTTATTGGCCCAGAATACTTATACGATGGCAAACAAATTATTCGCGCCGGTTTAGAAGACCATTTTTGCGGGAAATTATTAGGTTTACCGATTGGTTGCGATGTGTGCTACACCAATCACGTCGAAGCCGATCAAGATGATATGGATACGCTAATGACCTTGCTTGCAAGTGCAGGCCTGACGTTTTTAATGGGTATTCCTGGCGCCGACGATATCATGCTCAATTACCAAACCACCTCGTTTCACGACACCTTATATTTGCGCAAATTATTAGGCTTAAAAGCCGCGCCGGAGTTTGAACAATGGTTGATAAAAATGAACATTATGGATCAACAGGGCAGGGTACAAGCAATCACCCAACAGCACCCCATGTTGCAGAAAATGCCAAGCCATTTGTTGAAGTAACGCAAGCTGACCCTTGGCAACAACTAAAAAGTTTTACGCGCGCGCGCATCGCACTCGGTCGTGCTGGCAGTAGTTTGCCAACAAAAGAGATTTTAGATTTCGGCTTGTCTCATGCAATGGCGCGCGATGCCGTTCACCTCGCGTTAGATGTTCACGCGTTAGAAAACAAATTAAACGCACAAGGTTTGCGAACAATCCATGTTTGCAGCAAAGCAGCAGATCGCGCTAGCTATTTACTGCGCCCAGATTTTGGTCGTCGTTTAAATGATGCCAGCCGGTTGCAGTTAGAGGAGCTCAATACGGCGCCGGTGGATTTTTTAATTGTTGTGGGCGATGGCTTGTCGTCACTGGCAATTGATCGCCATGCAGCGCCTTTGATTGACGCAATTCAGAGCATATTGCCAGAACATTGGTCGTTGGGATCTATTGTTATCGCCACCCAAGCGAGAGTTGCTATTGCCGATGAGATTGCCGAGATTCTCAATGCGCGCATGGTTGCCATGCTTATTGGCGAGCGCCCGGGCTTAAGCTCACCTGATAGTCTTGGTATTTATCTCACCTTCAACCCTAAAATCAGCTGTAACGATTCCGACCGGAACTGCATCTCTAACGTGCGCCCCGAGGGACTCGGTTATAATGCCGCCGCAAAAAAACTCATGTGGCTTGCGCAGGAAGCCGCGCGTATTCAAGCCTCTGGGGTAGCGCTGAAGGATGAGAGTGACCACAAAGAGTTGCTCGTTATAAATCTCGAGCTAGGCGCTCAATAACTGACCAGATATAAACGAGGTTATTGTTTCAATAGGTTACTCGCTTGCGCCAAATCAAGTAACACAAACCGCCGAGTTTGCCTATTCTTAGAATCTGGCTCGGCATGTGTCATAATGCTGCAACAATTACTACAGGCGACTTTCTTATGTTAGATATGTTTACCGGGCTTAGTTTTGCGTTTGGCCTAGCGCTGTTCTTATCCATTGCCTTCGTATTGGCATATGAGTTTATTAATGGGTTTCACGATACTGCCAATGCGGTAGCCACGGTCATCTATACCAAGGCCATGCCACCGCATATGGCGGTAGTGGCATCAGGGATTTTCAACTTTCTAGGTGTAATGATTGGTGGCTTGGGCGTTGCCTACGCAATCGTACATTTGTTGCCGGTAGATTTGCTGCTTAATATCAGCTCGTCTTACGGTATGGTAATGATTTTTTCCTTTCTCTTTGCCGCAATCTGTTGGAACTTGGGTACTTGGTACTTTGGAATTCCCTGCTCAAGCTCCCACACCTTGATTGGTTCAATTCTTGGGGTAGGCGGTGCGCATGCGTTACTGGCAAACCTGCCCTTGGCTGAAGGTATTAATACTAAAAAGGCGACTGACATCATGTTGTCGCTACTGATTTCTCCGCTTGTCGGTTTCATTATTGCAGCGCTCGTTTTGTTGCTGCTAAAACGCATGTGGCCTGGCCAAAAAATTCATAAAACGCCAGAAGAGCGCGAGAAGATTGACGGTAAAAAGCATCCACCATTTTGGACTCGCGTCACCTTGGTTGCTTCTGCGATGGGTTTGAGTTTTGTGCACGGTTCAAACGATGGCCAAAAGGGTATTGGTATGTTGATGCTGGTGTTGATATGCATGGCACCAGCGCACTATGTGTTGGATTTGAATACCTCTGCAATTGATATTGATAAAACCCGCCATGCTGCGGTTTACCTTGAAGGTATTTATCAAAAGAATGCCGATAAGCTAGGCAAGAAAATTGACTTCACCAAAACTGAAGCTGCCGCTCAAACGGAAGAAAAATGCCAAGCAAAAAATGCCTTGGTTACACTTAATAGCCTTGCGGCGCAATTAAAAGGTGTTGTTGATTACAACGCGCTTCCTATTGAAAACCGTCGCGAAGTTCGCCGTGTTCTTTTGTGTATTGATGACAACGCGAAAAAGATGGCAAAAGTAGATGGTTTATCTTCAGAAGATAAAGCCGAGATCAACAAGTTGCGTAAAGAAATTACAACAACCACAGAGTTCGCACCTTTCTGGGTAATCCTTGCCGTCGCTTTGGCTTTAGGTTTGGGTACTATGACTGGCTGGCGCCGTGTGGTTAAAACCGTTGGCGAAAAAATCGGTAAAACCGGTATGACCTATTCACAAGGCATGTCTGCCCAAGTAACTGCGGCAACTGCAATCGGCATCGCGAGTATGACGGGCATGCCGGTATCAACAACTCACGTACTTTCATCTGCAGTTGCAGGCACCATGGTTGCTAACAAATCCGGCTTGCAGTTCTCTACTATCAAAACCATTTTGTTGGCGTGGGTGTTAACTTTGCCTGCAACTATTTTGTTAGCCGGTGGTTTGTTCTACGCAGGCGTTAAAGTTTTCTTGTGATTTCTTGTTGAGTTAACGCTATAAAGAACCGAGCAAATGCTCGGTTTTTTTTTGGAAGGAGTATTTAACTGCAGAATTAGTTTGAGCGACGTAGGTTGGCGGTGAGCTCGCGAACCCCAACACAACCATTTTCTCGCGCAAGCCTTAAAGCAAAATGTGAGAAAGCTTTTATATGATTCTTCAATAATGTGCCAGCAACGAGTCAGAAATGTTGGGGTTCGCAAGCTCACCACCGACCTACGGTTACGCATTACTTACGTCGTCTTCGAGCAGCGAAGATGACGATAGGCTGTTAAAGTGTTACTCCCGCTAATTTTGAATTAAAGCTTGAAAAGCCACATCTTTAAGATTGAAGTAAGAATTAGTCAAAGCAACTACAGCCCGTTCTGACTTTGGATCAAATGCAACAACAGCAAAGAAACCAGGAACAGAACCTGTATGCCATACAATTCCCTCTTGAGATATATTCCAGCCTAATCCAAGCGAACCAGATCCATCTTCTTTTTGTTTCAAAGAAGCCCTTGAGTTCACAACAGCATTCCTCCATTTAATAGATTGTTTACTATCAAACTGGGCACTTAAAAAATGCAATAAGTCTTCTCCTGATGAAACCAGTCCACCTGCTGGCGCAAGTGCGCTATCTTCAGTCCATGTCCAATAATCAGCTACTTTTCCATCTTCATACCCTGTAGCCAAGTTTGGCTTTTTAAGTAAATCTTTAGATAGAATAAAAGTATTTTTAAGCTTAAGAGGTGTGTATATATAAATATTGAGAAGCTCAGAATACGGCTTATGAGTATTTTGCGATAATATGAGACCAAGTAATCCTATACCAACATTAGAATACTCAATTTTTTTGCCAGAACTTCTGGTTAATTGGTAGCTATTTAAATATTCATACAAACTTTGAGTAGAGTACTCACCAAATGGGGGCTCCTTATCCACATTAAAATTGCTGGGCAGACTAGGCAACCCTGATGTGCGTGTAGCAAGATCAATTAGTTTTATTTTTGTGCCATTAAAAGATGGAGTATTTATTCCGCTAGGCAGATGCTTATCAATTGTGTCCGATAAGGAAACTTTACCTTCCTCAACCAATAAGGATAATAAGGTGGTTGTGAATACTTTTGTGATTGATCCAATTTCATACTGTGTCTTGGATGAAACTGGAGTCTTTTTTTCGATATTTTCGACACCATAGGTATAAAATTTTGTTTCGCTCTTATGATAAACACCCAACACAATGCTAGGAGTTTTTCCAGACGAAACAAGTTCTTTAAGTTTTGACTCTACTGTTTCGGCTGCCGAATGGTTTGCATAAAGTGTAATAGCAAATAGAATTATCTTGCAGACTTTATTGGTTATATTCATTCTATTTCCATGATTAGGGTATATAAAAAACTCAAACACTGTCCGATCTATTGATGGGTAAATGGATAAACAAAGCTGTCTTTAAACCAACTACATCTCCCCCAAGAACCCCCCAGACTGCCGTCCCCACAACTGCGCATAAATACCTTGCTGTGCAATCAGTTCAGCATGCGTACCTTGCTCAACAATACTGCCTTTATCCAACACAATTAATCTATCCAGTGCTGCGATAGTCGATAAGCGATGCGCAATGGCAATAACCGTTTTACCTTGCATTAATTTATTGAGGTTGGTTTGAATCGCAGCTTCTACTTCAGAGTCTAATGCAGATGTCGCTTCATCCATAATTAAAATGGGTGCGTGTTTTAGTAACACTCGCGCTATAGCAATACGCTGACGTTGGCCGCCAGATAATTTTACGCCGCGCTCGCCAACATGAGCATCGTAACCTGTGCGGCCTTGGTTATCGCTGAGTTGCAAAATAAAGTCATGCGCTTCAGCTTGCTTGGCAGCTTCAATCATATCTGCATCGGTAGCATCGGGTTTGCCGTACAGCAGGTTG
>CAZZEV010000097.1:0-9979 GCA_964653305.1 uncultured Cellvibrionaceae bacterium
TGTTTGGCTTCGGGAAGGCCGTCAAGACCGCCGTAGTTGCGGGTGTCGGTGCCGTCAGCGGCGATATAGTTGCCCTTGAGAATGCCGTCGAGTGCATCAGACAGATCCAATTGGTCTGACGATGGCTTACCGCGCGTTAAATCGAGGTTCAATTTTTTGCTGAGAATGGTTTGGTATTCAGCGGCCAGTTGGCTTTCCAATTGACGCAATTGGGTTACTTGATCTGGTTGCACAGTAATTCACCTCAAGAGTGGTTGGCGATGTGGGTATAAAACGAAGGGTGTATGAGTTTACAAAACGGCGCGCATTATAACCGCTCGGGGCTAGTAAGTTGTAGCTTTCGCGTTGCGTGAGATCAAAAAACTATCGGGGCTATTGATTCGCGACAATCAGGGGCGGTACTGGGCAATCCAGCGTGTCGGCTAGGGCGCGAAAAAGTTCGGTCTCTAGCACAGTTACATTTTGATCGGCCAACACGCATTGGCTCATGGCTTTTAGTAGTCTGGGTTTTTGTAACGGCTTAAGGCAATTCAAGCGGGTAATGGCTAAATCTAAATTCATCAAACTGTAGTCTGATTCATTCATTAATGTTGCGTCATCAAAACCGAGAATGGTCTTGCTGCTAGTGAATGCAGCTTGCGCATTTTCAAGCGAGTTTGCTCCTGCATAAGCAATAATAGAAAGGAGTGTGCAAGCTTCATTTTTTAATTGCGCCAAATCCACCAAACCGTGAGGTGCTTTTTGTGGTTCTAAATTGTGAGTGATGATACGAAAGAATGACCACTCTATTAAATCCGTGTGGCTATTGGCGCGAATCATACCGGCCATCGCCGTTTTGAAAAGATGATATTGCTGTGATGATAAAAGTTTTAGAGCGGGCAAGCTAATGTCTAAGAGCGGCAAGCGTAGATGTGGCTCTATTAAAGAAGCTTGTAGCGCCCAAGTTTTTAGTGAGTGTATTTGCGCTGCTGAAAAAACTTGCTCCAACAGTTGCCACTGCATAGATTGGATGTTCACTTCTTTATTCAGAAGTAGACCAAACATTAATGCTTGTGCTTCCCAGGGATTGTGTGCGGCATCGTGTAATTGTGGACTGATGTGATTCAATGTTTGTTGTGCATAGGCGAGGTGAGCTTGGTTGGGGTGACCAATGGCTTGAAAGGCTTGGTCAACACACACCGCAAACTCGGTGGCATTTTGCGGTCCATTAAAACTTTGTTGCATCGCGAATTCTTGTTGAGCACTGTTCAGTGCTTGTGCGCTGCTAAGAGCAAACACTTGTGCGTTGTTCAATTTTCCTGCCTCTTGCGTACCTTCACCAAGTCTTCCTTCTTCTATATACGTATTTTCGAGCGAAGCATTTGCGAAAGCCGGGCTATTGTCATGCTCTTGGTACACATCAATCTGTTTAAACTGACCATCCCAATGGGGATCAATCCTTTTAATACGTTCTTCTAAAGGTGGATGTGTGGCTAATGCATTAAAGAAATTGGTGGTGCCTGTTCCCTCGCCAAAAAATAAATGACTGAATTCAGAGGCATTGGCGATATCCATTTGCGAGCCGCCAACATAACCGCCTAATTTTTTTAACGCGCCGCCAATACCATCGGGATTGCGGGTAAATTTTACGGCAGACGCATCGGCCAAGAATTCGCGTTGGCGGCTAACGGCCGCTTTAATGAGCTTGCCAAAAAAAGTCCCCGTGTAGCCAATAATCATTAAGCCCAAGCCTAATCCCATAATCGCAGCGGGTGATTTATTTTTATTGGAGCTAAAGTTACTCGAGCCAAATGTGCGACGGTGGCTTGAACTGCGTAATAAAAATTCGCCGATCAAGCCCAATAATAAAATACCGTTTAAGAGTGCGACTAAACGTAAGTTCAGGCGCATATCGCCGTGAAAGATATGGCTGAACTCATGGGCGATAACACCTTGCAACTCATCGCGCGTTAATAAACGAATACAACCACGCGTTACACCTATAACGGCATCTTGCGGCGTGTGCCCCGCAGCAAACGCATTAATTGCTTCGTCTTCTATAAGGTAAACTGGCGGAACAGGTGTGCCTGAGGCGATGGCCATTTCTTCCACCACATTTAAAATTCTCTTTTCGTCGGCATTCGCATTAATCGTATTGAGTGGACGACCGCCCAAAGCTTCGGCCACGGCGCGGCCACCACTAGAAAGTTGAATGAGTTTGTAGAGGCTGCCCGCGATTATCACGGTACATACAACAGCGCTAATTCCCCCCAGCATTTTCCAACTCATTGTTTGGGTTATGCCTTGCCACAAGCCAGTGTTAGTCATCATGGTGTTGGCGTGTAGCTCTAAATAATAGAAGGCTGTGGCAAACATTAGCGTTGTAATAGCGATCAGGGAGGCAACAGCAAGACACAACAAGAACACTAAGCGTTTAGTGTTGCGATGAGCTAAGTCTTGCTGTTCAAAGAAATTCATAGTGACTCTGCTGAATGAAACAAAGAGCGTGATGAAAATAATAGGTGAAATAAAAAAGGCTATCGAATGATAGCCCTCTTAGGTATTTTTATTAAAAACTGACTTTGGGTGCGGCTTGAATTTCTTTGCTGTCTTCAAAAACTAATAAAGAAGCATCTTGGCTGTGGCCGAAGGAGGCTGCAAAAAAAACCGGTGGAAAGCTTTGTTTATAGGTGTTGTAAGAAGTTACCGCATCATTAAAAGCTTGCCGCGCAAAAGAAACTTTGTTTTCAGTAGTGGTTAACTCTTCAGATACTTGCTGCATATTTTGTGAGGCTTTTAAATCTGGGTAAGCTTCCATCACTACGCTCAAACGACTCATTGCGCTGCTGAGCAAACCCTCTGCGCCTGCAAGCGCTTTCATCGCAGCAGCGTTACTTGGGTCTGCGGCTGCTGCCTGTAGTCCACCCGCTGCTTGGTTGCGCGCATTAATAACGGCCTCCAAGGTTTCCCGCTCATGGGCTAAATAACCCTTAGCGGTTTCTACCAAGTTGGGAATTAAATCGTAGCGGCGCTTCAGCTGTACTTCTATTTGAGAAAACGCATTTTGGTAGCGATTTTTCAAGGCAACTAATTGGTTGAAAATGCCAATCACATAAAAAACAATAACGGCAAGAATTACCAGAATAACAATAAATGCGACCATGACGATGTCCTTTGTAGTTATGTGTATGAAAGCAAAATCGCGCCTTAATCTATATATTCAAAAACCTTTACCACTTTTTGTACATCGGCAGTATGGCTGACTTTATCAACTATGCGATCTGCCTCAGCGCGTGTCACTATGCCCATTAAAAAGACGACTTGGTTTTCGGTGGCAAAATGAACACGACGGCTTTCGATATCACCATCTGCTAATAACTGGGCTTTGATTTTAGTACTTATCCAAGCGTCTTTGCTTCGTGCAGCAAAATTGGTCGGTTCGGCAACCACAAGCTCGTTGTGAATTTCACGCACGGGGTTCAGTTTATAGACTGTATCGGCAACCAAATTGCGCAATTCTTCGCTCGGAACTTGTCCTGTTAAAAGCACAATGCCATTAAAGCTATCGATGTTGACATGAGCATGTTCTAGTTGTGGATCTGCCTTCTTTATATTCACTTTGGCGACGGTTTCAATTTCCTCATCATTCAGTTTGGCGCCCATGGTGCGAGTGTTGGCTTTCATCTCTATGGGTTTGCTGGTGGTGGCATTGATGACTTCAGCACAGCCACTTGTGAAGAGTGCAGTACATAGGCTGAGGCTTACTAACAGAGTCCGATTAAAAATTTTCATGCTCAAAATTCGCCTTTTCATTTTTAAAATCCGCCGAAGAGTTGTTGATCGATCAAATCGCACACACAGAAGAGTGTGAGTAAGTGTACTTCATGAATACGATGTTTGGCTGTGACAGGCACGCGAAGTTCAATATCTTGTGCATCTAACAATGCGGCTACGTCGCCACCATCGCGGCCAGTGAGCGCAATCACTTGCATGTGTTTATCGTGAGCGGCACTAATTGCTTGTAATAAATTGCCTGCAGTGCCTGTGGTGGTTACCAATAAAAGCACGTCACCTTCTTGTCCCAAGGTTCGAATTTGTTTGGCATACATATCGTTGGTGTTGGCATTATCGGCATTGCTAATAATGTCTGTGCCTAAACTAATCGCCGGCAAGCTGGGGCGCTCTTGCTCCAAACTGTTCATAAGGTTGGCAGTGAATATATGTGCATGTGCTGCTGAAATACCATTGCCACAGGTTAACACCTTCTTCTCATTCAAAAGTGCTTCTACTATGCAGTGACTCGCTTGCGCAATTAAAGGTGCAAGTTGTTCGCCGGCGTGCATTTTGGCTTCAATGCTTTCGTGAAACAGGGTAATGACTCGTTGTTCCATAATATTTTATTTAACACTCATTCGTAATTTGCTAAACGGAAAATGCGTCTTTAATCCATTCTGGGTTGCCATTATCGCTAAAGGCGATGACATCAAAGCGACAATTCGCTTTATCCGTGAGGCCGTATTGCTGTAGATAATATTGCGCTGTTTTAATGATTTTTTGCTGCTTGCGATAAGTTACGCTCTCAGCTGCATTGGCAAAACCTGCGTGTGTGCGCAGGCGAACTTCAACAAACACTAAGGTGGTTTCGTGAGCAATGTCGTGCTGCATTATCAAATCAATTTCGCCTAACTTGCAGCGGTAATTTTTTGCTCGCTTTACCAGCCCTTGCTGTACTAAAAAAGTTTCTGCGCGTGCTTCGGCAAGTTCGCCGGTGGTTGACTCGCTTGATGCTTTTTTAGAGAAAAACACTTATTCGCTCGCTTCTTGCGGGTTAGCATCTACCACCGTTGCGAGCGGCTCTGCTAAACCCTGATTGAAACGCGCCCACATTTGCTCTCGCTCAATGCGACCGTCTGGCATTAATTGCAGTGTGCCAGTTGCGCTGTCAATTTTTGTTTGGGGTGCTTGTTTTAATTGGGCCAAGCGCGAGGAAAGCTGAAACGCATCGGCCCCCAATGCATGTAAACGTCCGTAGACGGCAGCCGATTTACTGGTTTGCGCAATCGCTTGTTTTACGGGATTGGCCGAATCAAATACCCAAGGCAGCGTATTAAACAGCACACCGTTTAAATCTTCGTTTTTAACGGCATCTATAGTGCCAGAATAAATACTGCTGGTGGCGTACACGGGGATGCTATTGGCGTATTGAAATACTAAGGTGGGCTTAATTTGACGGCCTTGCTCTGGTGTTACGGCGATGAAAATCATGCTGACATCGGCACGGCGGCGGGGCGTAAATTCAAGTTTGGTGCCGAGTTGTTGTTGCAACAAGGCTGCTCGGGCTTTGCTTTCATTGAGCAACATAACTTGACTAAAGTTTTCAGAGAATTTATCTAGCGATGCAAAATTCGTTTTGCCCGTAATAGTTCCACCCAGTTGTTGAAACTCAGTCGCAAATGCTTGTGCGCTGCGTTCACTGACTTCCTGTGGTGTGGAAACAATTAATGCGCGGGAGTGTCCGTTTAACATGGCTTGGCGCGCTGCTTGGCGCCCTTCATCTTCTACCGCCAGCCCAAATTGATAAAAGTTAGCGAGAGGTTGTGTTGGTTGTTGATCGGGATAAGTAAGGCTCAAGAGCGGTACTTTTAGCGATGGCAATTGACTGATTTTGTTCACGCCGTCTTTATCAACTGGGCCGATTATGAGCTCAGCACCATCGTTAACAGCTTGTTGATAGGCTGCTGCTGCATCTTGGCTGGAATCGTAGCGGTGGATATGGGGCAAGTTGCCGCTGGTCGATTGATAGTAGGCTGCGAAAAACCCGTCACTTACCGCAATGCCAGCTTCCGCCAGGCGGCCCTGCATGGGAACTAATAAGGCTATTTTTTTTGGTTGGCTCGCAAGCGAGTTCGGCAATAATTTAGCAGGCTGTTGTTCTTTTAATGGTTGTTCTTTGCTGATGGGTGCTTTAATTTGTGGCCCACTTTGAACAACAGGTGCGGGTTCATCAGAATTAACACGTGTGTTACCGCCGCAATTGCTGAATGATAGTGCTAGCAGCGTCATCAATACACACTGTGTTGATCGGTTTAACATGGGTTACAACTCCTGACGCACAACGAAAAATGTGGCAAATGTGCCTTCAAAATAGAATCTTGTGAGCAATCTAGTATGACTACTTCAGTAGCAAAAACCAGCGGCATACTTTACGTAGTGGCCACGCCTATTGGCAACTTGGACGACATGGTACCGCGTGCCATACAAACTCTACAAACCGTAGCCGTGATTGCGGCGGAAGATACTCGTCACAGCTCACGCTTACTTTCCCATTTTGACATAAAAACGCCTGCAATCGCGTATCACGATCACAGTGATGAGCAGCGCACCGAACAATTAATTGCGCGATTATTAGCCGGCGAAGATGTCGCTTTGATTTCAGATGCCGGAACTCCGCTGGTTTCAGACCCGGGTTATCGTTTAGTACGCAAAGCACGTGAAAACAATATTCAAGTTGCGCCCATTCCCGGTGCTTGCGCCATGATCGCTGCCTTGAGCGCAGCGGGCTTACCATCTGACCGTTTTGCCTTTGAAGGTTTTTTACCGGCAAAACAAGTTGCGCGCACCACGCAATTGGAAGCGCTGGCAGCGGATACGCGCACTCTGATTTTTTACGAAGCACCACACCGCATTTTAGAAACACTACAGGATATGCAAAGCGTATTTGGAGCGGAGCGCGAAGTAGTGATAGCGCGTGAAATTACCAAAACCTTTGAAACCATTAAGGGCGATAAATTAGCGACCATGGTGGAGTGGGTTGCTGCGGATACTAATCAACAGCGCGGTGAAATTGTGTTGTTGGTTCACGGTGCAAGCAAGCCAGAAGATGCAGAAATATCGCCAGAGCAGGTGCGAATTATGCGCGTGTTATTGGAAGAGTTGCCGGTAAAAAAAGCCGCAGTATTGGGTGCAAAAATTACCGGATTAAAGAAGAATTTTTTATACGATTGGGCGTTGCAGCAAGCTCAATAGTTTGAGCCGCGACACTAGGTTAATGGGTGAAGTTATTATCGAGTACTTGTTATGTGATTGCATGTATTCAATCGGCGTTATTTTTCTTAAAAATAAAAAGCCGCATTTAAACAAGTTGTTTAAATGCGGCTTTTTATTTCGCCGGAATTTTACAAAGATCGCTTCTTAAAACTTAATCGTAGCCTGTACCGCAACACTTCGCGCTGGTTCGTAAAACGCATAGAAACCTGAGCCGGCGCCTCTGGTCAACACGCTCGCAACGGGTAATCCGTTAGCGTAGGTGATAACCGATTCGTCAGTGAGGTTTTTGCCGACTAACGCCAGCTCCCATTTCTCATCAACACCGCTGAGTGCGATGCGCGCATTCACTTTGTTGTAGGAGGGTTGCTCAAAACGCGCATCCAGCGATGGCGTGGTGAAATAGCCTGAGTTGAAAATGTAATCCAGCGTGCTGGCAATCTTCCAGCCGTTGGCTAGGTTAATGTCGTAATCCACACCAAGGTTACCTTGCGATTTTGGAACAAATTCGCGGCGCATACCGGTTTGGTCGCAAGAGCTACCGCTGGTAGGAGCTTGGCCAAAGGCGCATTGGCCATTGGGGAATTTAAGGTATTCGAAATCGAGGTAACTTACGCCGCCACGTACCAGTAAGTTATCCGTTAATGCCCAGCGGCCATCCACTTCAATACCTTGCACGCGTGCTTCACCGGCATTGGTCACGTTGAAGCTCAAGCTGCCGTCAAATTGGCTGGTTTGCATATCGGTAAAGTCGGAGCGGAATACGGCAACATTGAGCTCTGCTGCGCCATTTGCCAGTGCAAATTTGCCGCCTATTTCGTAGTTCTTCACATTTTCTTGCTGGAATTCCCAACTGCCATTGGTGTCATCACCGGGGTAAAGGCCGCCAAGTGCAGTGGGCGCAGAGTTGGCGCGCACATCGTAACCACCCGATTTAAAGCCGGTGGTGTAACTGGCATAGAGTCGGTCAGTTTGGTTGAGGTCTTGTTGAAAAATAATTTGTGGATCAAAGCCCGATTCTTTGCGGTCGCCTTTAACGCTATGTGGGTCAACCTTAAACCCAACCCAGAGTCTGTTGTAGGGGTCGTTGACTGTGCCAGTGGGTAATACATCTCCCGCGGGCGATACGTGATACTGCATGCGGTCGGCTTCTTTGGTTTCTGAGGAATAGCGGCCCCCAAAGATTAAACGATTAGTGTCACTGATATTCCACGTTGCTTGACCAAATGCGGCATACAAACTGGTGTCCTGATTGAAATCGCGTTGTGTAGATGCGCCGCGCAATAGCGGTGAAACAGCGGTTGCAATCACGCTATTAGTCGGCACGAATACTTTGTCGTGAAACTTGATGTTGCTGCCTTGATAAAACACGCCGGTAATCCAGCTGACGGTTTGATCGGCATCTGAAACGAGGCGAATTTCTTGGCTAACTTGACGGTATTTTTCATCGGAAAAAATGTTAAAACCCGGCGCACCCGTGAAATCGCAATCGCACAGTTCGGAATAGGTATAGCCGTTGTAGCCAGTAACTGACGTGAGTGTCATACCCTCAAGCTCGTGCTCAGCGGTAAGTGTTACGTTGCTGGTGTCGTTGTAACTGTAGTCACCATTGGACTGGCGCATGCCGTCTTCAGTGGTATCGAGTAAATACTTACCTGCGGTGAGGTAAGAAAGAATAGTTTTGTAGGGATTTGGATCCTTGGTTGGGTTGAGCGCAGGGTTGGTTACCGGCTTAACCACTTCAATGTTGCGGCCATTGCTATCGAAGGAGCCATCTTCCAGTTTTAGGCTGATATCCCAAGTGTCAGATGGTTTCCAATCTAGGGTTGCGCGCACTACTTGGTCTTTATCGCTTGATTCGTTACGGTTAAGGGTAGTGTTCTCGATAAAGCCATCATTGCTGCGGCTCAGAATGGCCAAGCGCCCGCCAACTGTGTCGCTAATTGGCCCAGAGAGCACCAAACGTCCTTCTTTACCTTCAAATTCTGGCTCGTAACTGAGCGTTAGGTTGCCTTCAAACGCATCGCCGGGTTTGGCGTTAATAATACTGATCGCACCGGCGGTACTGTTCTTGCCGAACAAAATACTTTGTGGGCCGCGCAGGATTTCAATGCGTTCTATATCTAAAAAAGGTGCACGCGCCAGCTGTGCGCGGCCGTAGTGAATACCATCCACAAACATGGCGGCGGACTGTTCAAAACCTTGGTTTACCCCAGAGCTGATACCGCGAATAGCGATATTGGTACCAATACCCGTCTGGGTCATATTGAAGCTGGGGGTGTAATCGGCAATGCCAGAAATGCTAGTAATACCCGCTTCTTCAAGCTTGGCGCCGTTGAGTGCCGTTAGTGAGATGGGTACATCTTCCATTTTTTGCGCACGCTTTTGCGCCGTCACAACAACTTCATCAAGAACAGGGGTTTCAGCGGCGAGGGCTGGAAAGCTGACATAGCTGGCGATAACAACCGACAATAAGCTCAGGCTTGGTAGTTTCACGAGGTGAACTCCTCAATACGATATTTTTATAAGTGGATCAGAGTGTTAAATGAGTAGTGCTTCTGATTAGTAATAGCCGAAAATTGTGAAAATACCAGTTTGAGGGCGGTTAATCGCGGTTTCTTTAAGAGAATAGAGACCTGCTTCAGCTCTTCTTTAGGGATCGTCGTTCTCGTTGCTTGCGCTTTCTCTTGTACTTTCTGAGGCTTGCGGGTAGTGTGCGCGCCGGAGTTGGCTAGACAGTCGCTCCAGTGTTAACTGCTTTGCTCTCTTGAGTGTTAGGTGGTGCATTGGGGAGGAAAGTCCGGGCTCCATAGGGCAGAGTGCCAGGTAACGCCTGGGAGGTGTGAGCCTACGGAAAGTGCAACAGAGAGCAGACCGCCTAAGTTCAAGGTGCTACTTGTAGCAAACCAGAACCGGTAAGGGTGAAAGGGTGCGGTAAGAGCGCACCGCGCGGCTG
>CAZZEV010000098.1:0-9956 GCA_964653305.1 uncultured Cellvibrionaceae bacterium
GAAATAGCAACGTACAACATGCCGTTCAATTTTGGTTGCGCGAGGTAAACAGACGTAATCGATGGTGCAGCAGAAGCCGTCACTAATCCTAATTGCGTTTCAAACAAATATTTTGCATAAGTCGCCGCGTGATCTGAACTGCCACGCGCGCAAGTCACAATCGCCGTTGGCGCAAATGTTTTCAAACGTGCAACCGCTGCTTCAATGCGGCTTTGGTTGAGTGCTTGTTGCTCCGCAATAACACGTGAGGCAGACGCTGCTTCTTGAAACATCAAGGTTTGTTCAGGTTGCAGGCTGGCGATAGGGCTGGCTGACGACGACATGGGTTCTCCGCAATGACTAATTAACTGCTTTTGGTAAAATTAGACAACGTTGTCATTGTGGACTGAGTTTTTGGCCTTGTAAAGCAAAAAGCTAATTTTTTCTAGATGACTTGGGAATAATGGTTGGGTTTTCCCCCTACAAGCCCTTTCTGCTGGCCACGGGGCAAGTGGAATCGCGCACAATGAGTTCTGGGTAAAAGCCTTCGCTCTCTACGCTTTTTTCACCGTTCTTCATGACCTCAATCAATAGCGATGTCGCATGTTGGGCGATGGTACGAATTGGCTGCTGTGCGGTGGTCAGGTTTGGCCAAGCTTGGCGGGAGAAGGGCGAATCCTCAAAGCCGACAATCGATAACTGTTGGGGTACTTCCACACCTTGAATGCGTGCCGCAAACAGAGTACCTGCGGCAATCTCATCGTTACAGGCAAAAACCGCTGTGGGCTTACTCGTTCCAGTGAGCAATTGACGCGTGCGTTTTACACCGGATTCAAACGAGTACTCTCCACCGACGATGAGTTTCTTATCAACGGGAATTTTGTTGTCTTTAAGCGCAGCTTTGTAACCTTCCATACGCTCAGTACTGGATTTATGCGCTTCATCGCCACCTAAAAAGGCGATGGCTTTGTGGCCCAAATCAATAAGGTATTGGGTAATTTTATAGGCTGCAGTGCGGTCATCAATGAATACACACGGTGAAATAGTGTCAGGCGGGTTAGCGCCAGAGAGAATTCGCACGTATTTGAGTTTGCGTTTATTGAGCGCGCTTAAGACTTCAGGCATTTCTGATACGGGTGGTGTGAGTACCAAACCGCCAACGCGGCTGCGATCCACCATACCGATTATTTCATCAATAATGGTTTTGGATTTGGCATCGCAGGGGTGAATTACCAGCTCGTAGCCTTGGCGATGGCATTCTCCAAGAATGCCGCGCTGCATATCAATGACGTAGTTGCTGTTGGGGTTATCGTAAATAAAACCAATAGACGATGCAGTGCCACGCAGTAGCCGTGCAGACAGGTTGGGCTGGTAATTCAGCTCCTTTACCGCTTTCATAACCTTTTCTTGAAGGTCTTGGCCGACAGTTCCTTCTTTATTGACAACGCGCGATACCGTTTTGAAGGAGACACCAGCGAGCTTGGCTACATCTTTAATTGTGGCTTTCATAGAATCAGGTCTTGTAGTAGATGCCCGCAAGGGTATTAAATTACGCAAGGTAATGTAAAGCAGTTTGCGCTGAGCTAGACTCATGGTAAGTTCAGCCTGCATTGCTACAACCTGTTAACGAAAACTTTGCTAGGCGAGTTCCACACAATGAGGTGTTCAGTATGATAAGTCTAAAAACACTAGGGTTAAGTTTTATATTGAGTTCTTGCTCAATAATTTCCTGCGCACATGCCCAAGCCAATTTGGAGCAGATTTGGCTCACAGAGGGATTGAGCGTTCCAGAATCGGTATTGGTCTATCGCAGTGGCAAATCTAATTTTTTACTGGTTTCGCAAATTGATGGTGAATCTAACACCAAAGATGGTAAAGGCGGCATTGCTAAGATGGGCCTTGACGGCGATTTGGATGATGTCAATTGGGTTACGGGTTTAAATGCGCCTAAGGGCATGGCGCACTTCGATGGAAAGCTATATGTCGCCGATGTTGACGAATTAGTTGTTATCAACATTAAGTCTGCAGAAATTGAAAAGAAAGTCATTGTTCCCGGCGCAGTTTTTTTAAATGATGTCACCGTAGATAGCAAAGGCGCTGTTTTCGTGTCAGATATGAAAACTGGAAAAATCCACCGTTACGCGGGCAATGTGTTGAGCGATTATGTCACTAAGGTTGAAAACGTAAACGGTTTGAAAGCAATTGGCTCAAATTTAGTGGTGGGTGCGGGTACGCATTTATACTTGATTGATAATAAGAAAAACCGCTTGGAGATCGCATCAGGTTTTGCGCAAGGTATTGATGGGGTTGAATCCATGAATAAGGGCGATTTCTTGGTGTCTTGTTGGGCCGGCTTACTTTATTACGTCCACCTTGGCGGCAAGCTAGATGTATTACTGGATAGTCAAAAAGAAGGCATAAACACCGCAGATATAGGTTTTGATGGTGAGACCCAAATGGTATACGTACCAAACTTCCTCAAAAATTCAGTAACCGCTTACAAAGTAATTACCAATTAAAAAAGTTATTACTAATTAAAAGTAGATCCAGCGCAAATTTACCAATTAAATAATGGTATTTGCGTTGGGCACTCGCTCGTTTTAACGCTAAGCTCTACTCATTAATGATAAAAGTGTTTGTATGATTTTCTAATTTAATCCAATAGCGCATTAAGGGAGAGCAGATCAGTTGGAATCCGGTGAGTTAAATCTCAATTCTGGGCTAAGACTAAATGCTTATGGCCTGGCTCTACGATATTTTTTTGGATTAATGTCGCTCCTTTTAGTTTGCGTAACTGCACTCGCTCAACCAACGGATAACGAACGAGACGCTCCTCGCCTTAGTTTCAAACATATTCTTCCCACCCAAATTGCTGCTATCGGTTACATCAATAGCATTTCACAAGATACCCAAGGTTTTATGTGGTTTGGTGGGGCCAATGGATTGGCCCGCTATGATGGGTATGGCATCACTATTTTTCGCCATGATGACAAAGACCCTGACAGTCTTAGCCACAGTTATGTTAACCGTATCATGTTGGCACGCGATGGCAATATGTGGGTTGCAACGCGCAATGGTATTAATCTTTTCGATGCACGTCAGCACAGATTTAAAAGTTTCAAAGTATCACCTGATGCGAGTACCAACGACGTAACCTGGATACATGAAGATCGCAAAGGAAAAATCTGGCTAGGCACACGTGGCGGATTGTTTAATTTCGATCGACAAAAATCTGTTGCCGAAAAAGTGGAAGATTCGTCAATAAAAACCAACGATGAGTCGAGTCAAGTTGTCTGGTCAGTGGTGGATGATCAAAACGGTAACCTGTGGATTGCATATCAAGCTCACGGTGTGAGCCGATATGATCCTGTTACGCATCAATTCGAGCATTTCAAGCGAGATCCCAATTCGCCCAACGCGCACGGTTTTAACGACACTCGCCGCCTGTATGTTGATAACAATAATAATGTGATGGCAGCCACCTACGGTGACGGGCTTTATACGTTTGATTCTCGCAAGCGCGAATTTATGAAGATCAATCATGATCTGTCAGAGAAGGGCGCAACGGTTTGGTCTATGTTGTTGGATCGCAATTCCAATCTTTGGGTGGGTGATGGAAGTCACGTACACTTTCGTCCCGCGCAGAGCGATTATTTTTATCGCTATGCATACAATGATCTGGATTCAGCAAGCCCTGGTAATTATGTTGTTAATGAAATTTTTGAGGATCGCGCTGGTGATATTTGGGTGGGTTATTTCCCTTCCGGTATTGATATGGTTGATCGCCAAGCTTCGGCATTTAATAACGCCAGTTACAGTTCAAATAACATCAATAGTATTACCGATGGTGGTGTTTCTTCTGTTGCAGAAGATGAATTTGGTCATCTTTGGGTTGGCACAGGTTATGGATTGAATTACGTTAACCGAGACACCAATAAAATCACCCGTTTCACACAAGATTCTCAACGCGGTAAAGGGTTAAGTGGCAGCACTATTTTGTCTATCGCGAAATCCAGTGATCGCAATCTTTGGTTAGGTATTTGGTCTGGTGGTTTAAATCTACTGAATACAAAAACTCTAGAGTTCACACATTATTTGCCTGATTCCGGTAACCCCAATAGTTTACGGGGCCGTGAAGTCTGGTCTGTGATTGAAGATCGCCAACAAAAACTTTGGATAGCTACCGAAGAAGGCTTAAATAGTTTTGATAAAAACACACAAAAGTTTGAGTATTTTTTACCTTCGTCGGAATTGTTAGATGGCGAAAAGATGCTCTATTCAAAAGTAGTGTACGAGGATAAGCAGCACAATCTGTGGCTGGGAGCGAGCCACGGATTATATTTATTTGATCGAGCTAAAAAAATATTTACACGTTTTAGGCATAGCGCAACCGATGAGAATAGCATTAGTGCTGATTTTGTACTTGTCCTTTATGAAGATAAACGCGGAAATTTATGGGTGGGCACTGAAGGTGGTGGCCTCAATTTGTTTGATCGTTCCTCTGGGAAATTTACGGCCTACACGACTGAGGATGGTTTAGCCGATAATGTAGTAGGCGGTATTACCGAAGACGAAAAAGGTAATCTCTGGCTGGGAACTCAAAAAGGCATTTCACAATTTGATGTAGACAAACGCACGTTTCGCAATTTCGATAAACACCATGGTTTGGCGGACAATTTATATAATCGCAATGCCGCGCTGCTGACTCAAAGGGGTGAGGTCTTAATGGGTAATAGCAAAGGCTTTACCCTGTTTAAATCTGAGCATATCAAAAGTAACTCCTATGCGCCGAATGTGGTACTGACCAAATTAGAAATTGGCAATAAAACGGTTGATATTAATGGTCCCAATTCACCACTGAGTAAAGCTATTGAATCAACCTCTAGTATTACACTCACGCACAAAGATGTGGTGTTTACGCTGAATTTTGCGGCGCTTAGCTTTCATCACGCTGAGGATAATCAATATGCCTATAGGCTCTTAGGGTTTGAAGATAATTGGAATTTTGTAGGCACCAAGCGTTCTGCAACCTATACCAATTTGAATCCGGGAACCTATATTTTCGAAGTAAAAGGCGCGAATAATGATGGCGTCTGGGGTTTATACCCAGCCACGTTGCAGATTCATGTATTGCCGCCCTATTGGCGTACTTGGTGGGCTTATTTAGTTTATGGTTTGCTTGTTTCGGGTTTAATCTATTGGATTGTACATGTGCAGCGTTTGAAGCTCTCATTCCAAGCTGAAAAGTTGGAGCAGGAGCGGGTGGTAGTTAAGCGTTTAACTCAAATTGATAAATTAAAAGATGAGTTTTTAGCAAATACTTCACATGAATTGCGCACACCGCTCAACGGTATCATCGGTTTGGCAGAATCATTGCGCGATGGCGTGGCGGGCGATGTATCGCCCAAAATGAAATACCATCTTTCTTTAATTGCCGATAGCGGAAAACGTTTGGCGAGCCTGGTGAACGATATTTTAGATTTTTCGCAATTAAAGAATAAGGGTATCACGCTCAATAAAAAATCGATTGATATTCGCGTGTTGGTAGATATTGTATTTACACTCTCAAAACCTTTGGTTGCCAGTAAAGCCGTTATTTTTGCCAATAATATTCCTAAATATTTGCCCTCAGCCTATGCCGATGAGGATCGGGTAATGCAGATATTACACAACCTGATTGGCAATGCGATTAAGTTTACTGATCACGGTGTAATTAATGTTTCTGCAAATGTAGTAGATGATTTTTTACAAATTGAAGTGGGTGATACTGGCACGGGGATTCCGGCAGATCGCATCAATGATATTTTTGAAAGTTTTACACAGCTAGAGGGTGGAATTGATCGTGCTCAAGGTGGGGCTGGCTTGGGCTTATCGGTCACTAAACAATTAATAGAATTGCATGGTGGCAGCATTCGTGTGGAATCTGTATTGGGTATAGGCTCAACGTTTTATTTCACGTTACCAACCAGTTACGATTTACCTAAAAACAATAGCGAAAAGCACAGTACATTTCACGCAACGGTGAAGGCGGAAACTTATGTCGCTAATGATGTAGTGGATCAGAGTGATATCCGCGATAAAAATACTATTTTGATTGTGGATGATGATTTAATTAACCGCAGAGTGATTGCCAATTTTTTAACGGTTGATGGCTATCGTATTCTTGAAGCTGACTGTGCCGAAGAGGCGTTTCAAATTGTAGTCTCTGAGCGTGTCGATTTAGTCTTGTTGGATATTATGATGCCGCGTATTTCTGGTTATGAGGCGTGTAAGGTGTTACGGGAAAAATATCCTGCCCATGAGTTACCTATTATTTTGTTAACTGCGCGCAGTCAGATGAATGATTTGGTGATGGGTTTTGAGGCAGGAGCAAATGATTTTATGGTTAAGCCTATCGCCAAAGAGGTGTTAATGGTGCGAGTGGCCACGCACTTACAGCTGCACGATGTAATGCGCAATTTGGATAAAAAAGTCGCTGAGCGCACAGCAGAATTAAATACCAGTAATGCTGTGTTAAAACAGGCACAGCAAGATTTAGAAGTTGCTTACGAGAAACTAGAGGAGGCGAGTCTTACTGATCCTCTTACAGGTTTAAATAATCGCCGCTTTTTGAATCAGTCTATTGTGGCAGACATTGCGATTGTTGAGCGCATCTATCACGATTGGTTGAAGACTAAAACTGGTCATGGATTAAAACTCGCTGTGCCAAATGAACAAGATTTAATGTTTATGTTGCTTGATATAGATTTTTTTAAATCAGTAAATGATGTCTATGGTCACAGTGCGGGTGATAAATTGTTGGAACAATTGAGTCATCTTTTAAAAAGCACTCTGCGCGAATCAGATTATTTGGTGCGTTGGGGCGGCGAAGAGTTTTTAATTGTGGTGCGTTACTGCACACGTAGCGAAGTACCGGAGTTGGCAGAGCGCATTCGCCAAAAAGTAGAACAGTTTGAATTTGATCTTGGCAATGGCCAAAAAATCACTAAGACGTGTTCTATTGGTATGGCAGCCTATCCATTTTATGTCACACAACCGACGGCTATGACGTGGGAGCAAGTCATAGATACGGCAGATCGCGCGCTCTACTTAGCAAAACATCGCGGGCGCAATTGCTGGGTTAACGTAGTTGCTGCTAATGTTAACGATATTGAGCTTGTGAACCCAGCCGTCAGTGATAGTTTAATTTCACTGGCTGCGGCTGGTGTTATTACGATTGAATCTTCAAAAATTATTTAACAGTAATCTTGGCATCACTCTTTATGCGCATTAAAAGCGGCGAGTTGTTCGGACGATGCTGCTTTTTGATGCTCTTGTTTCCAATCCTCGTAGGGCATGCCATAAATACGTTCACGGGCATCTTCATAGTCGAGCGTAATATTGTGTTCTTGCGCCGCGCCCACATACCATTTGCTTAAACAGTTGCGGCAAAAACCTGCCAAATTCATTAAATCGATATTTTGCACATCGCTACGTGTATCCAAATGCGCAATTAAACGCTTGAGTACAGCGGCTTCAAGCTGGGTTTGCTGTTCTGGGGTTAAATCATTAATTTTCATAAGTCTGCCTTCGTCTCTGCGGGGTACTTTGGCGTGGTGTTTGCTGGTGATGAGTGCAGCACTATAAAATTTATTTTGGATAAAGTCTCCAGCTTGAATGCGATTGCTTAATTGCCATTCGGTTTGGTGAAAAAATAGACGCTTGCTGTAGTGTTTGATGTGATATTAAGCGCCATTTTTGTTCGCTGAGTTTTTTGCCTTGAACCTCAAGCGATACAACCTATACTCAAAGCGGATTGCGCGCTAGAAAGATCAAAGAGGGGAGTTTTGCGTGAATATTATTATCGGGATCGTTGTCATTTTTGGTTGTATGCTCACCGGGTTTGTTTTGGCGGGTGGCAAGGTAATGGCTTTATTTCAGCCATTAGAAGTGTTAATTATCTGCGGCGCCTCACTAGGCGCAATGATTATTGGTAACCCGCTCTCGGTTAGTATTGGGGTGGTTAAATCGGCGGGGGCTCTTATGACTCCCTCAAAATATAAAAAAGCGCTCTACTTGGATTTGTTGACTCTCCTGTACGATATTTTTAATAAAACTCGCCGCGAAGGCCTAATGGCTATTGAGGGCGATATTGAGGAGCCGGAAGCTAGCCCGATTTTTTCTAATTATCCTTCCATTCTTAAAGATCATCATGCTGTCGAGTTTATCTGCGATTATTTGCGCATCATGGTAGCGGGTAATATGGCGCCCCATGAGCTGGAAGCGCTTATCGATCAAGAGTTGGATGGGCATCATCAAGAGCAGGCACTGGTTCCTGCTGCAATCACAGGCGCGGCGGATGGTTTGCCCGGTTTTGGTATTGTGGCGGCGGTATTGGGTATTGTAATTACCATGGGTAGCCTTGGCGGCCCGCCCGATGTCTTAGGTCACCACGTTGCAGCTGCTCTGGTCGGTACACTTTTAGGTATTTTATTCGCTTACGGTTTTATTGGTCCCTTTGGGCAATATCTCAGCCATAAAAATCGCGATGAGGCGCATTTCTACAATTGTATTAAGGCCTGTTTAGTAGCATCTATGAATGGTGTTCCCCCTCAAATCGCGGTCGAATTCGGGCGCAAAGTGCTATATCACAGTGTTCGCCCAAGCTTTAAAGAGCTGGAAGAGCAATATCGAGCTAAAAAATAAGGGTAGCTGGACATGGAGAAGGGTACCCAATCGATCATTATTATTAAGAAAAAGTCCCACGGTCACGGCCATCACGGCGGTGGCTGGAAAGTGGCTTTGGCCGACTTTATGACGGCGATGATGGCGTTTTTTATGCTTATGTGGCTTTTAGGTAGCACCTCTAAAGAAGAGCAAAAAGCGATTTCAGGCTATTTTAATGATCCCGGTAGTGAGTATGCGATAGGTGAGGGTGGTGCTAGCCCTGGTCTTATTCAGATGGATCAACCTCAGCCCGAGGCGCACTCGAAAGAGCCGCAAGATGAGCAAAAGAGCGATCAGGTTAACTCAGAAGAAAACACACAGCCCCAAACCGCAGAGCAAATCTCTGAAGCGAAGTTGAAAAAAGAGTTGGAGCGCGTTGAAAAAGAGCAGTTAGAGGAGTTGCAGGCTCAGGTTCAAGAAGAAATTAACAATGATCCCATCTTTCAGCAGATGAAAGATCAAATTCTTATTGACCTTACCGCCCTAGGTTTGCGTATTCAAATTGTAGATAAAGATCAACGCCCAGGTTTTGATGTGGGCAGTGCGCGCATGAAACCCTACATTGAAGATGTGTTGAAATCTTTAGCGCCATTGTTAGATAAAGTACAAAACAAAATAAGCGTGACTGGGCATACGGATGCAACCGCCTATGGTGCGGGAGCAACTTATACCAACTGGGAGCTGTCGGCAGACCGTGCCAACTCAGCGCGCCGCGCTTTGATACAAGGTGGCTTCCCCGATGGCAAAGTTGCCACAGTGCAAGGCATGGGTTCGGCTGCGCCCTTGGTGCCCGACGCCCCCGATGCACCTATCAACCGCAGGATTGCGATCATAGTACTGAAAAAAGCGGTGGCGGATGCGCTGAGCAATGGTGGTACGGGTATCAATTCCAATGATTTACTTAAAACGACTGATACCGCTGAACCTAAACCCCACATCATGACGCAAAAAGAAGTGGATGCTGCTATAGATGCCAAACGCTAATTAACCCTGGCCGCTTGTCTGAAGCCCTCATAAGCACAGCTTATGAGGGCTTTTATTTATGGTGAAGCTTTAGCGGTGAAGGTTTATTGGCGGTGAAAAAACTGGGTATACTTGCGATTAATTCTCAATTAGCTTGTTTGCATGAATAAACCTCTTCAAGCCACTCTTACTGAAGGTGGCGTAGCGATGCATCTCAAAACCATGGCGGTGCCCATGGTGTGGGGGCTATTAGCCACCATGTCGATGAATGCGATAGAAGCCTTTTATATCGCCCATCTCGGCCGCGA
>CAZZEV010000099.1:0-9826 GCA_964653305.1 uncultured Cellvibrionaceae bacterium
ATGACTAGCTGATTTTTTAGCCAAAAAATATGGATAAACTTTCGAATCTCTACAGAAGTCCGCGTTCGGCGAAGGAAATCACCTCTTTATCGCCAACCACCATGTGATCAATCACTCGCACCCCCACCAAGTCGAGCGCTTCTTGCAAGCGACGGGTAATGCGGTGATCTGACTGGCTTGGTTCAGCGATACCCGAAGGGTGATTGTGAGCGAGTATGCATGCAGCGGCATTTCTGGCCAACGCCTTCTTCACAACCTCGCGGGGATACACAGCAGCGCCGTCGATAGTTCCGTAAAAAATCTCATCATAGGCTATCAAGCGATGCTGATTATCGAGAAACAGGACTGCGAAGATTTCATGCGGTTGATGGCGTAACTGGGCGCTGAGGTAATTGCGCACTAGTTCCGGGCTGGTGAGCAGGTCGCCTTCTTTCATACTAGCGGAGAGGTGGCGCCGCCCCATCTCCAGTACCGCTTGTAGCTGGGCGTATTTGGCGGCACCCAAGCCTAGGCCTTTGCAAAACTCAGCTTGGCTAGCTTCCAGTAAGGGGCGCAGGCCGCCGTATTCTTGTAGCAGCTCGCGGGCGAGATCCACGGCAGACTTACCCACGCAGCCAACGCGCAGGAAGATTGCGAGCAGTTCGGCATCAGAGAGGGCTTTAGGGCCAAGATCTAAGAGTTTTTCACGGGGGCGTTCAGCGGCGGGCCAATCGGCTATAGACATATAACGTTCCTTGTAAATAAATGATGTAAGCCTCAAGGCTATGAGGGTTGAATTAAACGGTTAAAAGAATGCGGAATAGACGTTTCTTCGTCAAGTGATTTAGCGGCTAGGATCTGTTTTTCTTGGGAATCGTCATCCCCGCGGGGACGACGATTCCCTTGGCATGCTACTTTATTTGCGGCTCGATCCACTCCACTACATCCTTGCTTAAATCTTGCAAACACTTGCGGGTTGCGCTGCACATGGTCACGCCATTGCTACCCATATCCAATATATTGCTGGATGGCGTAAATTCATTCAGTGACATAATCGCGCAGGTATGTTTGGCGGTGACAATATTGTTTTTGTTTTTGACGAGAGCAGCAGTGATTTGCACTTTGGGTAAATTTGACTCGCGCTTGGTGCCAAACTGACGTCCTTCACCGCCAAGAACTAACTGCTCAACATCTATAGCCAATACTGGCACTACGCCATTCAGGATCTTGTCGCGAGTGCTTATAGATTCAAGTCGAATACCTTGCGTTTGGGCGCGATCAATCAGGTTGCTTACCAAAACACTGTCTATCTCGCAGGGGAACTCTGATTGCTTGTATTTATAGCCTTCAACGTTAAAACCGATATTTTTGTTGACGTAGACTAGCGGCGCATTGGCGCTCAGTTGTGGCTCGGGTGCTGCCATCGCAAAGATGGGTAATGTGGCGGCTAGGGTCAGTAATGATAAGGTTGCTGTAAGTTGTTTCATGGCATTCTTCCTATTGGTGCTGTTGGGTTGTCGGTTGTTTACAGCAGCTTTCGTTTTGCGAAGGCTGTGTGTGAGTTGAATATATTGCAAATGACGAAGAAAACACTGACTATACAAAAACCTTGTCCTTACCTTTTGCTTACCAAAAATTTTTTCTTTAAAATCAATAATATAGATTTAATCTTTGCGGGTGCAATACTTGTCTTCTGCTGTCCATCTCTTGCAGAATTACACCTTCAATAAGGTTGGCGGAGGGACTCCCTACCTTGGTAAAGCAATAAGAAAAACTTACTGACCAAAAGGTATGCCCAATGCAAAAGTACATAAATCGAAAGTGTATAGGTCAACATGGATATCAATAATAAAAATGGCTTTGCACTTGGTGATCTACAGGTATCGCCATCGCATAATCAGATTACCGCTCGTGGGCATGTGGTTAAATTGCAACCCAAAGTGATGGCGGTACTGCACTATCTGGCTTGCAATCACGAGCGCGTAATCGGCAATGAAGAATTGATCGAGCGCTTATGGGAAGGGCGTGTCGTAACTCATGGCTCGGTGCAAAAGAGTATTAATGCGCTACGAAGTGCTTTCTCTGAATTGATCGGCGAGCAAGAATTAATAGCACATTATTCCAAGCGCGGTTATCAGCTCACTGTTACCCCGCAATTTGCTGTCACCCCACAAGTTTCACTACCCAATCAATTGAGTAGCAATGAGCCGCTGCTGGAAACAGAGGTAGAGGCTCATCAAACTAACTTGCCTAAACCTAACAACCTTAGACGATTCACGAGTCTTAGCATTATCCTGCTTGTGGCGCTAGCAGCCCTTGCTTACTACCTAACAAAACCTGCACCGCTTGTTATTAGTAAGAACCACAAAACCAGCTTTCAGGCGAGCATCGGCTATACCCTTGAAACGGGCCATGAACGAAATGCAGTGCCGCACCCAGACAATCAACATGTGGCCTATATCCACGAGAAATTTAATGCCAGCGGTTTGGGTGAAAACCAAAGTGAAATAGTGGTTCGCGATCAGAAAGGTGCGGATTGGCGCATCACTACCAGCAATGGTTCATGGTTCAAATTAGCCTGGTCGCCAGCGGGTAAGCATTTGGCCGCTATCGAGGTTACGCGTAATGAGGGTCAGGCTTACACCCCCAATTTTTATGAGAAACCGAACTATCTTTATTCCTTTCATGTTTTCTCCTTGGATCTCGCATCCAATCGCCTGCTAGAAAAGCAGCAGTTGAGCCAATGGCAGGGGCGCATCTACAGCCTAACCTGGTGGGATGAAAACACCTTGGAGTTTGTTGCCAAGCAGGGTACCAGCACCACTGCGGCGCGCTATAGATATTCCCTTCAAGATCAACACCTGAGCCAACTCGATGATCTGGATGGCGTCACCAACCTTATGACAAGTGCGGTCTTGAACAAGCAAACCGCGTTGGCCAGCTTGCATAAGAATCGGGTTCAAATTGATTTTTTAAATCAACACCAAGTGCGCCAAAGCCGTTGGCAGTTGGATGTTGCCATGGCCGATATCAGTTGGATCCCCGATGGCAGTGGCGTTTTGATTTACTCCGAAGATAGCCGTAAGCTTTTGGCTTTGTACAGGAATGGCGAGCAAGTACACATCCCTTTGGCTGATACCAAAGATCGCGTTTTTTCGCGCCCGCGCTACCGGCCTGATGGCTCTGCCATTTTTTATACCGAGGAAAAACGCAGCTCCAATATTCTCTTGATGAATATGGACGGTACTAAAACCCGCTTAACAGAAAATACTGATCTTAATTATGCTGCCAGCTTCTCACCTGATGGTAATAAAGTTGTCTACGTCTCGGTACGCAATAATCAAACGCACCTCTGGTTGATTGAAGCGGGTCAAGAGCGCCAGCTCAGCAGCCAAGCTATTGATGGCAGGGTGCTCGCCATCATCTGGGCTGATAATGGTGAGCAACTGCTCTACAGCGTGGGCACCCGTCTTTACAGCTATAGCCTTTTGAGTGCAGAAACATTACTCGTTTTAAGCGACAGCGATAAAGTTGAACCCATCGCCTACTCTCCAGCTAGCCATAAGTTGGTCGTACTAAAGAGCAGCCGCGATTTACGAAATCTGTGGCGCATCAACACCCAAACCCAACAGCAGAAACAGTTGAGTTTTGGCTCGGTAGGTTCTGCCATAGAATATAAGGGCGATGTGATCTTCCAATATGCCAGTGAAAATGGGCTTTGGGTGTTGCGCAATAACAGTGATGCGCTGGAACAACTGGCGCCCAGTCTAAATGAAAACGCCAAGCTGCTGCGTGCCGATGCCCAAGGTGTCTATTTCATTGAAGGCGGCCTCTGCCGCGAGTCGGATATCGCGTATTTCAACTACGCCACTGCGGTTAAATCCGCGCGCTTGATACGCGACAATAAAATTGTTTCAACCACGGCCTTTCATCCTGACAAAGGCAGTTTACAAACCGACTGTTATCTTGCCGAGGCCAATATTGTTCTTATGAAGTAAGTGGAGCCCACAGAACGTCTTTCCATAAACCTTGCCATTATCGCCAAGTGCGCCACAGCATTTGGCGGTTTCTCTAGTTATTGGCTATTTCTACGGTTAGTAGTCAGTTACATTGCGCTACAATTGTTTATTGTCCCCTTTGATTAAGACCTGTCTATGAGTTCGCTCACTAACAAACGTATTCTGCTGGGTGTGACCGGCGGTATAGCTGCCTATAAAAGTGCTGAGCTTGTGCGTCGTTTACAAGACGCCGGCGCGAGCGTGCAAGTGGTCATGACCGCAGCGGCGCAGGAATTTATTACGCCCTTAACAATGCAGGCGCTATCGGGCAACCCAGTGCATACCACCTTGCTTGACCCTGCGGCAGAAGCGGGTATGGGCCATATTCAGTTGGCGCGCTGGGCTGATCTCATCTTGATCGCCCCCGCGAGCGCAGACTTTATCGCGCGTTTAGTTCATGGGCAGGGCAACGATCTTTTAACCACGCTCTGCCTTGCCAGCCCTGCGCCCATAGCAGTAGCGCCCGCCATGAACCAAGGCATGTGGCGCAATGCCAGTACGCAGGCTAATGTTGAAGTGCTTAAGCAGCGCAAAATCCATATTTTTGGCCCGGCTGCAGGCGAGCAAGCTTGCGGCGATGTTGGCCCAGGGCGAATGTTGGAGGCTTTGGAGTTGGTGGATGCCGCCGCGGGATTATTTATCAGTGGCAGTTTGGCCGGTAAAAAAGTAGTGATTACCGCAGGCCCAACCCGCGAAGCGATTGACCCAGTGCGCTACATTAGCAACCACAGTTCAGGCAAAATGGGCTATGCACTTGCCCAAGCTGCAGCAGAGGCCGGTGCGCAAACCGTATTGATTTCTGGTCCAACGCAATTAATAGCGCCAGAACGAGTCAAATTTATTGCAGTCACAACCGCTGAAGATATGCTCGCTGCGAGTTTGCAGGAAGCGCAGGGTTGCGATCTATTTATTGCCGCTGCCGCCGTTGCCGACTATCGCCCAGCGCAGATTGCAGCACACAAAATTAAAAAAATCGCCGAAGCAGAAACCATGCTGCTTGAGTTGGTAAAGAATCCAGACATAGTGGCCACTATTGCCGCGCTGGAACAGAAACCTTTTGTGGTGGGTTTTGCGGCAGAAAGTGAAAACCTTATTGCTTATGCGCAACAAAAGCTGACGCGTAAAAATTTGGATTTAATGATTGCCAATAATATTGCTGCAACTGGCATTGGTTTCAATAGCGATGACAATGCAGTCACTGTGATTGATCAAACGCAGCGGCAGGAATTAACGCAGCGCAGCAAACAACAATTGGCGCGCGACTTAATTGCCATAATCGCGCAAAAAATAATTGGGCAAGCCTAATTCATGATCAGTATTGATTAAGACCTCAAAGGGGACATTGTGGACGATCTTGACAATAATATGAGTAAGCCGCAGCGCGTACTTAATATTCCGCAAATACAGATACCTACACCATCTGGCGCGGGTTCGCGTGCAGCTGTGCGCGCGCAAGAACAAGCCAAACGTAAAGCGGCTGCACGGCAACGCATGTTGTTTATGATGCTGGGCGGTGCGCTATTGTTAAATGCGGTCTTGGGCTTTTTTCTTTATGGGATAATGGTAAAAGATGCTACGAAAGCTAACGAAGCAGCATATATTCAACAAGAGTTGGATGCGAGTGTTAGGTCGCTAAAAAAATACCTTAATGAGCATCAAGAAAAAGTAAATCAGTTCGCGCAAAATGCCATCGTTGTTCAGTCGTTAAATGAAAAAAATAAAGTTGCTCTTGATGCTTTGGCAAGCTCCTTTGTGCCACAAATTGAAATGGCCTTGGGTTTAAAAATTTTAATTGCGGGTGAGCTGGATGTAGATCCTAATGGTGCTGTACCTATTCGTTTTGCAGAGCTTGATTTATTGCGCAGAGCGGAACGCGGTGAAACTGCTTTTCCGGAAGCTGCATTAATTAATGAAAAATGGCAAATACATTTTGTCGCGCCCGTCACTGCCGGAAAAGATTTGCCCTTGATTGGTACTATGATGTTGACCCTCGATGGTGAACATCTTAAAAAAATATTGCGTGCTACTGATGGCGGCCTAGGTGAAAAACGATTAGAGCAAAAAATTGCCAATTCACCAACACTTAATGTTTTCAAAGTCGGTTCAGGTATGGCGGGTGCTAGCAAGTCATTAAACATTCCTGGTAGCAATTGGGAGGTTAAATTTACGCCATCGGAGGGTTTGATTGAGCGCGCACAAGAGGCGCCAACGCTATGGGTTATTGCCATAGGCTGCAGCACTGCATTCAGTTTATTTCTTGCATTGATTTTAAGCCGCTTCCTTGTGAGGGCAGAAAAAGAAGCTGAAGATCACTTGGCTCCGACCATTGCTGAAGTGAATAAAACAACAACGGCTCCGCTGGAGGATACAGCGCCAAGCCCGCTCTTCCAAAAACAAGATATTCTAGATATTGCCGTCATCGATGAAGATGAAAACATTTTAGGGTTGCACGATACCAGCAATAAAAAACAATCAGCGCCAAGTGTTGTGATAGACGAAGCGGATATTCCTGCCCATATATTCCGCTCCTACGATATTCGCGGTGTAGTCGGCAAAGATTTAGATGCTGTACTTGCCGAAAAAATTGGTCGAGCAATTGGCAGTGAAGCTTTGGACAAAGGCGAGCAAGCGTTAATTGTCGCCCGCGATGGCCGCACCCACAGCCAAGAATTAACGACAGCACTAATTAAAGGCATTTTACGCACCGGCTGCAATGTGGTAAATGTGGGTGTAGTGCCAACGCCCTTAATGTATTTTGCTACCTATCATTTTTCCGATGTGCGCAGTGGTGTTATGGTCACCGCTAGCCACAATCCTGCAGAATACAATGGCTTTAAAGTGGTTATTAATAATAATGCGCTAGCCGATGAAGCGGTGATGGAGTTGCGTTTGCGTATTTTAACCCAGCGCATTCATCAAGGTGTTGGCGAAGAAAGTTTCCGTGAAATTATTCCGCATTATATTGAGCGCATTTTTTCCGATGTTGCCTTGGCTGGCGATGTCTCTATTGTTATCGATGCTGGTAATGCCGTTACGGGCATAGTGGCTCCACAATTGTTTGAAGAGTTGGGCTGCCACGTCACACCGCTTTATTGTGATTTGGATGGCACTTTCCCCAATCACGACCCAGACCCAACTCAAGAAAGTAATTTGTTCGCGTTGGTCGAAAAAGTAAAAGAGGTTAATGCGGATATAGGTGTTGCTTTTGATGGCGATGGTGATCGTCTTGTGGTGGTAACCCCCAAAGGCGATATTATTTGGCCAGATCGTTTGCTTATGTTGTTTGCCAAAGATATTTTGGCGCGTCACCCCGGCGCTGATGTGTTGTTTGATGTGAAGTGCTCTCGCCAATTAAATCAAGTTATTAGTGGTTACGGCGGTCGCCCGATTATGTGGAAAACCGGCCACTCGCCCATGAAAGCTAAAATGCTGGAAACCGGTGCGCTGATCGGTGGTGAATATTCTGGGCATATTTTTATCAAAGATCGTTGGTATGGTTTTGATGACGGCATCTACGCCATGGCGCGCTTGCTAGAAATTATTACATTGCGCGATCAAAATATTGACGATATTTTTTCTGCGTTTCCACAGTTGATTATTACGCCTGAAATTAAAATATCTGTGCCCGATAAAATTAAATTCGATTTAATCAAAAAACTGGCCGAGCTTGGTGATTTCCAGAATGGCAATATCACCACTATTGATGGCATACGTGTAGATTACAGCAAGGGTTGGGGTTTGGTGCGTGCCTCTAATACATCACCTGCGCTGACCTTGCGCTTTGAGGCAGAAAGCGAAGAAGCGCTTGCTATCATTCAACAAATTTTTAAACGTGAACTGCTTAAAGTTGATGCAAGTTTAGTGTTTAAGTTTTAATTTTTTTACTGTTATAGAAATAGGAACCTGCTATGTCGCTCAACCGTGATTCGGCGATGAATATTGCCAATGTATTAACCGAAGCCCTACCCTACATTCAGCGTTTTACCGGTAAAACCATTGTCGTAAAGTTTGGTGGCAATGCGATGGAAGGCGAAGCCTTACAAAACAGTTTTGCGCGCGACATAGTGCTGATGAAATTAGTAGGCATGAACCCTGTGGTGGTGCATGGTGGTGGCCCGCAAATTGGCAGCCTTTTGGAAAAGCTCAACATTAAATCAGAGTTCGTCAATGGTATGCGCGTTACTGATAGCGCGACTATGGATGTAGTAGAAATGGTATTGGGCGGCACAGTGAACAAGCAAATTGTAAGCTTGATTAATCGCAATGGTGGTCAAGCCATTGGTTTAACCGGTAAAGATGGTCAATTAATTCGCGCCAAGAAATTAACTGTGACGCACAAAACGCCCGAAATGTTAGCGCCAGAAATTGTAGATATTGGTCATGTCGGTGAAGTATCTGGCATTAATACCGCAGTGATCGATATGTTGATTAATAGCGATTTTATTCCGGTGATTGCACCCATAGGTGTTGGTGAAGATGGTTCGTCTTACAATATTAATGCCGATTTGGTTGCAGGAAAAATTGCAGAATACTTAAATGCTGAAAAATTAATGCTGTTAACTAATGTCTCCGGTTTGCAAGACAAGCAAGGCAAAGTGTTAACTGGTTTAAGTACCGCGCAGGTTGATGACCTTATTGCCGATGGCACTATTTACGGCGGAATGTTGCCTAAAATTGCATGCGCCTTGGATGCGGTAAAAGGTGGCTGCACTAGCGCGCATATTATTGATGGGCGTGTCGATCACGCTGTGCTCTTAGAGATTTTTACCGATGCTGGCGTGGGTACCTTAATTACTAATAAAGCTAAATAGTTCAACAGATTAATTGGCAGCAAGCCTTAATTTTTTTATTAAAGCTTGCTGCTAATTTTATCGACCATTTTTAATGTGCAACGGATGCAGGTATAAATGATGATTAAAACTGGAGCTAAAATTTCTCGACGTGAGCAAATTTTGTCGGCCCTTGCTCAAACTTTAAAAGACAGCCCCGGTGAGCGCATTACAACGTCCTCGCTCGCCAAGTCTGTCGGCGTATCAGAAGCCGCTTTATATCGCCACTTTCCCAGTAAAACTAAAATGTTTGAAGGTCTTATAGAGTTTATTGAAGATTCGGTATTCTCGCAGATGACCTTGGTGCTGGCGGAAGAAAAATTGCCGCTAAAACGCTGTGAATTAATTGTTGGTGTGTTGCTGAAATTTGCTGAAGATCACCCAGGTATGTCGCGCTTGTTAATTGGGGATGCGCTCACGGGTGAGACTGCACGCCTACGCCAACGTATAGTGCAGTTTTTTGAGCGCATTGAAACTCAATTAAAACAATTGTTGCGCGATGCTGAATTGCGCCAAGATTTTAAACCCAGTTTACCCGTAGTCACCCTAGCGCATTTTTTAATGGCTTATGCCGATGGTGTTATGGTGCAATATGTGCGCAGTGAATTTCAAACGTCACCCAGCGCCCACTGGCAAGATCAGTGGCGCGCGCTTGCCCCCTTGTTGGTAAAAATAGATTTGATCGAAGCGTAAAAAAACCGGCATTGCCGGTTTTATTGTTTGGGCTTGCTGATCTCAATAAACCTAAGCTTATCTTGTTCGTACTTATCTGCAGAGTGTTGATACTCGGCTTCGCGCTGTTTTATTTGTAGATTAAGTTCTTTTTCTTCGGTGCGCAGCGTGGTGATATTTTTTAATATATCGCTGGATAAGGTTTTGCCGCTACGTTCAACACTTGCTGCATGCTGCTCTTGCGTTTTAAGTTGAGACTTAACACTGGCAAGATTGGCCTGCAAAATA
>CAZZEV010000100.1:0-9804 GCA_964653305.1 uncultured Cellvibrionaceae bacterium
CTTGCAAAAGCAAACTGCGGAAGCCTGAACAATCCACAAAAAAATCCGCCGCGATCGTTTCGCCATCGGCTGTGAGAATCGATTGAATATCGCCGTTAGCATTTACCACAACCTGCTGAACATGGCCTTGCGTATAACGCACACCCAATTCCAGCGCCTTTTTCTTCATAAACTGGCCAAGCAAGCCTGAATCAAAATGGTAGCCGTATAACACCTCAAACGGAAAATTGTGATGGGCCTTTGGCGCAAGCTTTTTTTCAGCTAATTTTGCCGTCAGAAAAAAACGATCAGGGTGTGCATAAACATCAACACCTCTAACACGCATGTGAGCGTTTTGCATGAACAAGGGGAGGGTGTGAGGGTCCAACGACGACGCAAAGGGATGAAAGTAGCTTTCATAATTTGGTTTGGTAGACCACGCATCAAAACGAATCCCTGTTTTGTAAGTCGCGTTGCACGCTGGCATCCATTCTGATTCAGAAATATTTAATTTATCGAAAAATTGCTTTAGCGCCGGAGTAGAACCTTCACCCACACCGATAATACCAACATCAGGCGATTCGATTAGTTGAATCTCAAAACCTATTTTAATCCAAGCGCGCGCCATAATTAACGCAGTCATCCATCCCGCTGTGCCGCCTCCAACAATCAACATTTTTTTGGCGTTCATATGCACCCTATTTATTAACATTATTTAAGGTGTAATTTTCCCATTTAACGTCGCAAACAACAATTTATTTCTCCGTGTTTTTGGCAGTTAATCGCCAGAAATAACCCTTAAAAAAACAGTGCTGCAGACAAAAGAAATGTAAAAGGATTTCGCGGAGAACCCCTGCAGTGCTAAAACAGGTAGCGAACGCACCAAGATCTCAAAGCCGTTAAACGAAAGTTCACATTAATAATCAATAAACGCTTTTTACGGAGCAAAAAAATGACGTTAAAATCCCTCAAGCTCGCTGCGGGTATAGCCCTCAGCTTGGCACTTTATCCATTGTTAGAAGCACAAGCAGCAACTGCGGTGGAAACCCACGGTGCACTTTCAGTAAAAGGGAATCAAATCCTCGACGCAGCAGGCAAGCCTGCAGCTTTTAATGGCCCCAGCCTATTTTGGAGCAATACCGGTTGGGGCGCGGACCGTTACTACAACGCTGATGTCGTGGCTTATGTTCAGAAAGAATGGAACGCAACCATCATTCGCGCCGCCATAGGTGCCGATAAAAATGGTGGCTATGCCGTAGACCCAGAGGGTAACTTCGCCAAAGCGGAGCGCGTGATTGATGCGGCGATTGCACAGGGGATGTATGTAATTGTGGATTGGCACTCACACGATGCAGAAAAGAACCCCGAACTCGCCATTAGCTTCTTCGAACAAATCGCCACCAAGTATGGCAAAAACCCTAACGTTATTTATGAAATTTATAATGAGCCGCTGCAAAAAACCGATTGGGCAACACAAATCAAACCCTATTCAGAAAAGCTCATTGCAAAAATTCGCGCCATTGATTCCGACAACCTAATCATTGTAGGCACCCAAACCTGGTCGCAAGATGTAGATAAAGCCGCAGCAGATCCCATTAAAGGTTTTAGCAATATTGCTTACACACTCCACTTCTATGCAGGCACGCATAAACAAGACTTGCGCAACAAAGCTCAAATTGCTTTAGACAAAGGCCTTGCATTAATGATTACCGAATGGGGCACAGTGAACGCTAATGGCGATGGCGGCGTAGATAAAAAAGAAACCGAGTTATGGTTAGACTTTGCGCGCAAGAATAATTTATCTATGTGTAATTGGGCACTGAACGACAAGAAAGAGGGCGCATCGCAATTGAAACCCGGCACAAAACCCGATGCCAAATGGACAGATGCAGATTTGACAGAGAACGGTCTTTACGTAAAAGACATAGTGTCGAAGTGGGATAAGGTGAAATATAGCGGAGCGGAAGTAGCTGCTAAATAATTCAGTGATTAGCATTGTAGGAGCGACTTTAGTCGCGAAGATTTAGAGTTTCGCGGCTAAAGCCGCTCCTACAACAAGAGGTAACGCCAATAATAGCTTTTACTCTCGCTCCCAAGCTCTAGCTTGGGAGTGTATAGAGGTTTAATCGCAATACTCATTCCCAAGCAGGAGCTTGGGAACGAGCAGTAAGTGCGACATGATCAATTTTAAATAGCTCTATTTATTTAAGTATTCAACTGCTCGCGCACTTTTTCAATTAGTTTTTTGGTTGCGCGAATACCGGCATCTTCACTCATCTTCTCACCTTCGTATTCAATACCTACATAACCGCGATATTTTGAGGCGCGCATTAACTTAAACATTGCCAAAAAATCGATATTGGGTTCATTGCCTTCTGCATCGAAATTAAAACTTTTAGCGCTAAAGGCGCCCGCATAAGGCATTAACTCAGCAACACCTTGGTAGATATCGTATTGCTCTACACAAGGTGACTTCCATAAATCGCCAGCCACTTCGCGACGCACACAGAAATTACCAAAATCTGGCATGGTGCCAATATTGGGATCATTCGCTAAACGCATAACTTCAGACAGATATTTCCCATTTGAGGAAAAGCCACCGTGGTTCTCCACCAATACTTTAATACCCAGTGGCTTGCCTATTGCGGATAAGTTGCGCAAGGATTCCACTGAACCCTTAGTCCACTGTTCCAGCGTGCCATTACCATGCAGATTTACACGTATAGACGTACAGCCTAAAAATTTAGCCGCATCAATCCATTTTTTATGACCCTCAACACCCGCCGCGCGCTCTTTTGCATCGGGCGATGCTAGCTCAGGCTCTTTATCAATCATGATTAGTGAGCTAACTACACCGTTGTCTTCACAGCGCTTTTTTAACTCAGTTAAAAAGGTTTTATCTTTCGCCTTTTCGTAAAAGAATTGATTAACGTATTCCACGGCACCTATATCATAATCTTTACGGGCAACCACGGGAAAATCCAAGGCTGAAATTTCATTCGCAAATAGCGCCTTATGCAAGGACCATTGCGCGAGCGATAATTCGAAATGAAATTTCTTAGGTGCGGCGGCTGCCGATAAACTTGAAATTGCTCCACCACTCATTATTGCAGCTCCACTGAGTAGACTTGTATTTAGAAATTGACGACGAGAAAGGTTCTGCGATTCTTTTATTATCGACATAGTGAATCTCTTTTTTTTGGTTAATAAAAAAGAGGAGCTTTTGCTCCTCTTTCACATAAAATCACTTACCGCTTTTTATTCTCTGCATTTACTGCCAGAACCAAGAACATATAATTGGTTTCACCGCCACCCATCACATATTCTGTTTGCTGCCAAAAGAATGGCCAAATTTTCAATTCAGGCAAATCAGGGCGAATTAAGGCCGTGCCTGAAATTACGCCACCAGGAATGTATGACCAATCCGCGCGGTTTGTGCCGTAGGCAACCGTTGCAGAGTTAGCACCTACACCTGAAGCAAATGACTGAGTATTGGAACCAGGATGAACACCCAATACAAAATTCAGCGCACTGAAATAGGCATCGGTTGTTGTGTATTGTGGCCAACCTTTGTGGAAGAAATATTGCTTAACGCCAAACTCCTGAATATTCCAACCCGCCCCCCAAATATTGGGCTTGTAGGGAACACCGTAAGGTGATTCTTTGATGGCTCGCTCACGCACTTGCACTTGATGCTTTTCAACCGCCGCATTAATCGCAGCAACAAAATCTTTATCATCAATGCTGGACATGACTCGCCCAAGTGGCCAACCAGCCTCATCAATTTTCGCAATAATTTGATCTTTCAGTGGCAACAAGTCCGCAAGGTATTTTTTGTCTTGAGTTGCTAAAAACATTTCAGCAGCAGCAAAGGTCTTTTCATCAATTTTTGTCGCACGCGAGAATGACTTTGAATAAATATCTACCGCAGCAACCAAAGCATCTTTCGACATTTGCGGATTGTAGGTTTTGATTGCACGTGCCGCTGAAGCTAAACCTGCCACCGCATTAATTTCACGGTTAGGATTATCTTCGGTAAAAACCCAGCGATCGTCGTTGTTGCCGGACTTATCATTCTTCACCTGACCTTTCGCTAATTTAGGGTCATAAGGAAGATTGTCTGTTTGCACTGAAGGATCACCGAGCAATACATATTGACGCAAGTCAGTATCAATAATGCCGCGATACAAACGTCCCATGGCTTTATAGCCACCGAGCACACTCAACAAACCGTGTTCAATTTGTTGCAAAGCATCGTTCTTACCATCCGGCTGATGAATTTCTACAACTTTTGCTTTTTGATCAATGCTGGTCGCATCATAATTTAAACCAAATTCCTCCACCATTTCTGACAACAACCAAATGGTACCCATGGTGGATTCAATACGCATATCCAAATCGCCAGCATCATGCCAGTTACCGACATCCAGACCTGGCACACGATCACCCGGCTTGAATTTCGTTAAAGTAGATGGGCCAGAAACATAGCCGTCGTAGTGATTGAGATTGAGCGGCGCCATAATGGCGTCATCCATGTGATCCAAACCATGCCACACGCGATATTTTTCATTCACGCGCATGTGACACATTTGCATAGGCAAGAAATATTCAAGCGTTGGTTGCCATACGTGGCGATCAAAAACATCATCATTAATTTTGAAAGATGACGTAGATTTATCGCGATAACTAATCACATAACTACCGGGTGTTTGAATATCGGAAAAATCATAGGTTAGATAGTTATAGCGTAAAAAATTTCCCCAGGTTTGCGGCTTGGCCTTGCGCACCAATTGCTTACCCTTTTCTGTCAAACGGAAAATGCTCACCTCATCTGTTTTTAAATCTGTTGCATCTTGCTCAATAACCAATTTTTTAGGTTGCTTGGTTGAATAGCCAATTTGAGAGACTTGCAATACAGGTTCGTATTGCCAGCCTTTCACAACATTCGGAGTAATAATCCATTCAATAGCGTTCTTGGTAGCATTCGCGGGAATTGGGGTACGCACTATGTACCAGCCGTTATTGTGATTGGCACGACCATCCCACAATTCCAATTTTCCGGCACCACTATCTTTGGTGATATTTTCAATAACAATACGACGTTTGTCGTCGTCAGGCGCAACAACCAATTTACTTCCACTTGCTAATGGAGTCGCAATAAATTCGCCGCCGATATTTTCAATCGGCCCATTAGACTGACGCGGAAAAATTCCTGATTGCTGATCCATCAAAAAGGCTTTCCCGAATAGCTCACCAGGAAACAATTCGAAATTGAAGCCGATTTTTCCGATCCATTCAGCAGGCAATGGTTTATCCAGATCTACACTGACTTTAAATTGATTACCCTGTAACGCAGTGACATTCACCTTATAAGAAAATTTTAGATCGGGATAATTAATTGGGTTAAATCCCTTTTTATCTTTAGAAGGGTCAGGGTAAGACATGGTTTGGGTGATAGTGCGCTGCTCTTTGTTAACTACCTGCTCACCACCAGTAGGCACTGGCGACCACTGGCCAGGCGAAACCTCCAATCGCAAATCGCCATTCGCTGCAACGCGACTGCCGTGCTGAATGATGGTGACACCTGTTTGATGTCCATCGGGGTAAATATCGCTAAACACAGTGACGTTTAAGCCCTGCATGGCGAAATAGTTTTTATCGTTTATAACCAAAGAGTCTGCCGCTGTTGCCTTTAAATCTTTTGCGTGGGCACAAGCCGCTGCCATTAAGGCACATGCGATCATTATTTTTTTCATGATAAACCTAGCCGATTTGCTAATAGGAAGGGAACTGCAAAAATAAAACCGGAGTAGCATAATCGCCCTGCCTTTTACAAGGCGATTAATTTTGTTCATATTAGTTAATTAGTGTTAACTACTAAACTGGAAGCGTTAGATCACTAGGAAGACTTAATACAATTTCGACCGCCAGACTTGGCGGCATAAAGTGCCTCATCTGCGCGCGCAAAAGCGGCTTCTAAATCATCGCCGGTTTTAAATTCTGTAACTCCAATTGACAGCGTAATAGCGATAGGCTGCTCCTTGTAATTGAAAGCAGCGTTAGCTATTGCAGCACGAATGGTATCTAACACGGGCATTGCATCCGCCAAACTGGTTTCTGGCATAAGCGCGACAAATTCTTCGCCGCCAAAACGGCAGAAAAAATCCACTTCGCGCAAACGTTTTGCAACTGAGCGACCAATGACTTTCAAAACACGATCGCCCGCCTGATGGCCATGACCATCATTAATTTTCTTGAAATGGTCAATATCGAACACCGCCAAGGTAAGTGGGCGACTATAGCGCTGCCAACGTTGGTATTCGTAATTCGCGCGCTCATTGTAATATTCGCGGTTGGGTAATTCGGTAAGGGGGTCATGCAGGGCTTTGTGGCGTTGCTTTTCTAACACAGTGCGATTTTTTGCGGCCTCATCTTCCATCACTTTTATTTTGCTTGCCAAGGCTTCAAGCTGTATTGCTAATTGACTCTGCTCTTGTTCAGATTGTTGATAGTGATCCAACGCTTGGCGGATATTGCCAATTTGCGATTGTACTGAGTTTTTTAACTGCGCCAAATCTGTGGCCGATTCTGCATTAGATTCTAAGGTTTCCATGCCCTTGCGCACGGAGCTCTGTAAATTATTGCTCGCCTCGCGCCGCGTTGATTCTGACTCCACCGCACCGCCCACCAAACTATAAATATCTGCCAGCTCTTGGTTTACATTTTTCAAATAGGTCGCAAAGGCACTGTTAGCAGAGAGATAAGCTTGCATAACCAAATCACGCAAATCCTCCAAGGTTTTAATAAAGGCATCTGCAGTAGTGGCTACATTGAGGCGCGTGCGAATCACCTCAACTTTTTTAACCATGGGCGCTTCTTTCTCTAGCCCAATTAAAAATTGGTTAATCACTTGCGTAATCTGTTCAACAAATTTCTGCGGCAAGATTCCTTGAATATCTTGCCCACCACTCGCTTGAAATACGGCGCCAGCAACTGCTTGGGGATTTAACTCTGCGTTGATTTCGGCATAATTTGCCGCAGATGGTTTGAGCTCATCTGAATTGGCATTTGCTGCATTACTTTCTTTTGCGGTGCCTTTTTCTGCTGGGACTATTTTTTCTTTGGGACTAGCACCAACAATTGCAGGGACAGCAATAATCTCATCCGCAGATTCTTTCGCGACTACCGTTTGGTCCGCTGCACCTTTGTCATCAACTTTTACAGCGTTAGTAGACCCTAGTAGTTTTTGTAAAAAACCCGTTTTAGGTTGCTCAATCTCTTTAAGCGCTTGTTGCTGAATAGTGGCTAGCTGTTGCAGCAACGCGGGGTAGAGCCTTACTTTTTTACTACGCTCTGGCAGTTGTGATAGGTATTGACTGATCTCTTTTTTAACGCCGCGAGTTAAATCTAAAGCTTGTAGTGGCTTGATGGTATCCATCAAAGATTGGCGCACCTCTTGCGCATTTTGTTCGCGATGTTGTTCAAAATTGAGCGCCACCTCGTCTAGGCGCGCCAACAACACACTGATATCGCCTGCGATTGTGCCGCGCATACGCTCACGCAACTGACTCAGAATGCCATCTAGGGCGTCATCTTGCCCATCGGCTGCAACACTCACACGTACCAAGGCGCGACGAAGAAGCTCCTGCTGGGCTGCCAAGGCTTTTTCCATTTGCTCCTGTTGATCAAGAGCATCCAAATATTTATCGCGCCAGTTTGAACTCTTATCGTCAGATCGGTCTGCCATATTCTTCTCGGTATAGGGTTTAACTTTGAGATTGAGTATAGACAGACTTCGCCGAATCTACCGAGAGAAACCGCACCCTAAGCAGCAACAAAAACGCCCGCGTCATTGCTGAGGCGGGCGTTTTTCTACACGAGAAGGATCAAGGCTTGATGGCAGCGCGCTCTGCGCGAACCTTATCAACTAGGAACTGAGCGACCTTAACCATTTCGTCATGGTTGGAAACTGCAACACGGAAACGCCCGTCAACGATGACCATTGGGGTACTAGGGATTTTAAAATCGCGCGTACGTGCTTCAGCTTGCTTGATTTGGCTGTTCACTCCAAACGAGTTATAAGTGCTTAAGGTTTTTTGCTTATCAACGCCGTAGAGAGATAGGAAATCAGCCCAATCTTGTGCACCAGATAAGTTTTTATTGGCGACATAGATACTATTGAATATCGCATCCTGCACTTTGTCTTTTACGCCCAAAGCTACAACAGTGTAATAGCCACGTTGATAACTGGCCCAATCTGGGCGATTGAAACTCACGTGGGTTTGTACCAACTTTACATCCGCCGGAAACTTCTTAACCCAAGCTTGCAAGATAGGCTCAAACTTATAGCAGTGCGGGCAGGCATAGGAAAAAAATTCAGCCACTTCAATTTTATTAGGGTCGGCAGGTACTATGCGTTCCGCCAGAACAACATATTCCTTTCCCTCGGTATAACTCGCAGCCAAGCTGCTTAAAGAAACCGAAAAACCCACAATAAGCCCAATGAGGGCGGCGAACATACGCATAACTTCACTCCGAACATCACATAAGATTAATTGACCAAAACACACTTCCTAGGAACCAAGAACTATGGAATGGTTCCTAGTACACATCAGAAAATCATTTTTTTACAGCGCGCTCCGCGCGAACTTTATCCACTAAAAACTGCGCAACCTTAAGCATGTCTTCATGGCTCGCCACTAAGCGCGAAGTAACACGATATTTACCGTCTACGATCAGCTCTGGAGTGCTGGAAATCCTATAGCCACGTACTCGGGCATCCGCTTGCGCCAATAGACTGTTTACCGCAAAAGAGTTGTAACTTGAAAGCACAGCTTGCTTGGTAACACCAAAGCCAGACAAATGGTCTGCCCAATCCTCGGCAGTCGCCAGCTCTCTGCTTTCGCGATGGATTCTATCGAAGGTTGCTTGATGAGATTTATCTTTAACTTTTAATAAGATCGCGGTGTAGTAACCACGCTGATAGGCCACCATACCCGGACTCCAACTTGCGTGCACCTGTACGAGGGCTACATCCGTTTTTTGGGTTTTGGCCCATGCAGACACCAAGGGCTCAAAATGAAAGCAATGACCGCACAAATAGGAAAACACCTCTGCAACCTCTATCTTGCTGGGATCCTGTGGCCGCACCGGCTCGTCAAGCAAAACATAATCCTTCCCCTCAAGATAATTAGATGCTGAAGCAACACTGGGCTTAGTTGTGACCGAGTCTGCGGCAAAAGATGAGAAAGACAAAAGCGCTACAACAAGGGCTGCAAAAATACGCATTAATAACTCCAAAGCTTATGAAAAGAGAGCTGCTTGAATAATGACCTTAGCAATATGAACCCAAGCAATCTACGAGTAACAGCCAATAAAAAAGGCGGCCAAGGCCGCCTTTTTATCTTAGTTGCTCACGTACTTACAAGGATTAATTCAAGCCTGCAATGAAGTTTGCTACTGCTTTAATTTCTGCATCGCTCAATTTGTCAGCGATTGTACGCATAGGCGAGGTATCACCATCATTCACGCGGTTACCCGCGCGGAAGTTGGTCAATTGTTTTTCGATGTAATCTGGGTGTTGTCCGCTCAAACGCGGGAAACCTGCAGCAGCATTGCCCTTACCATCCGGCGCATGACAACCCGTACACGCCGGAACACCATTTGCCAAGTTACCATTGAGATAGGTTTTGGCGCCCAGCTCTAAAGCATCTACTTTAAGGCCGGAATTGACTTGAACTTCCATTTTCTTAGAGCCAGACAGCTGGGTATTTTGGCTGGCAAAATAAGCTGAAATATCGGCAATATCTTGATCACTGACGTTAG
>CAZZEV010000101.1:0-9759 GCA_964653305.1 uncultured Cellvibrionaceae bacterium
GATTGCAGTAGAATCGCGGCAATTTTTTGCGTGATCCCAAGTCCGTTACTACTAGGTTGATGCTTTTTTTAGGCGGCACCTTTTTAGGCGTGCACTGTGGGATACCACTCCAACGAGATAGCTGTTAATGGCTTTAGCCCCCAAGTTTCCTTTAGCTCCAATGACAATAGGTATACGTGCTGCTGGATTGGCGGCCTGTTTACCTGTTATGGGTTTGCTTTTCTCTGCAAATAGTTGGGCAGATGATGCCGCACAGCAGTTGCGTAAAAATTTTGAAGATAGTCAGCAATTAGACTGGGTTCCTCTCGAGAATTTAACGGACGCACAAAAGCTAACAGTTCCCAACAGCTGCTGTAAGGGCGCCTATGTTCCGCCCGCTAGGGGCGATGGCGATGCCACCTTAAACCCCGAATCCGCTCCGTTACGCTCTCATGCCGATGAGCAAACCAGTGAAGGTCAGTCTCGAGTTACTTTCAGCGGCAATGTAGCCATCACCCAAGGCAATCGCTCAATTAGTACTGACAGCGTGAGCTACGACAAAGAGACTGGCCAAGCTAGCCTCACGGGTGGTATTCAGGTACGCGACCCCAATGTCATGATCCGCGCCGACTCGGGTGACATGAATTTAGAAGCTGGTGATGCGCATTTTAAGAACACTCGGTTTGTACTCTATGAAAGCCGTATTCACGGTGTTGCAGGCAGTCTTCATAAGTTTGGCGATAACATCATCAACCTTGAACAAAGCCTGATTAGTAGCTGTGAGCCGGGCGATAACGCGTGGTCGATTCGCGGGTCTGAGATCAGTTTGCATCCTGATGAGAATTACGGCACCGCTAAAAATATGCGGATCAATATTCAGGATATTCCGGTCTTCTATTTGCCCTACATTCGTTTTCCTGTTGGTAACGAGCGCCTTACGGGTTTTTTAATTCCTACGCCGGGCTACAGCAAACGTAATGGGTCTGAGCTTGCTGTTCCGTTTTATTGGAATATTGCACCCAATGCGGACGCCACCTTTACCTCGCATTATTTATCCAACCGCGGTTTCATGCTTGAAACCGAGGTGCGTCATTTGTCGCGCTATTTTGATACCGAGTTGAAGAGTAGCGTGATCAATAATGATAAGGGTGGCTTCAGTAGCTTCCTTGAAAGTCAGATTGCACAGGGGTTGTTAACCGAAGAGGAAGCCTACCCTTACCGCGACCACGATCGCTGGTATGCCAAGTTAGAGCAAACAGGGGGTATGGGTCAGGATTGGTCTACCAATATTAATTATGCCGACCTCAGTGACAAAGACTATTTGCGCGATATGTATAACAGTTCTACGGATTCCAATCGGCAGGCCTTTATTCGCCAAACCGCGTCCGCTGACTATCGCTCGGAGCATTGGTTTAGCGGCATAAAAGTGGATGAATACCGCTTATTAACAACTACTCAGCTGCCTTACCGAGAATTGCCGCGTATTCACTTTAATGGCAATTATCAAATCAATGATTGGGTATTAAAGCTCAATAACGAATACGTTAATTTTGTGCAAAATCGCTATTTTGCGAACTCTTTTACAACGCCGGAGACGCTCGCGCAGGCGCTTGCGAATACCATATATGGCGATCGTATCAACACAGATTACAGTCTGACATGGGATAAAAACTATACTTGGGGCTTCGTAAAACCGAGTGTTGCGGTAAAGGGCTTGGCTTATCAGTTGGATAGCAAGAGCTTGGTAGCAGGTGCAGATGCCTCCCCCAGCTTTGTTGTGCCTCAGGCTAGCTTGGATGCGGGCCTCTACTTTGAACGCGATCTGGGCAACAATTACTTACAAACCTTAGAGCCAAGAGCCTTTTATTTTTACAGCGGTTACAAAAATCAAGATTCACTCTATAAGCTCACGCCCAATCAGTTGAGTTTTGTGAACTTTGATACGGGCGATCTAACATTTAACTACAACCAACTATTCCGGACTACGCGCTTTGCGGGTGGCGATCGCTTGGATGATGCCAATCAGCTCTCTTTGGGCATTTCAACCGCGTTTTCTTCCAAGCAAACAGGCATTGAGCGTTTGCGTATGAGCCTCGGCCAGATTTTTTATGCGAAGGATCGACAAGTTTTGGCTTACGATCCTGATCAAACGGTCAATCAGTCCATATTAGAGGAAAACACTCGTGTCTCCTCAAATTGGGCCGTGCAGGTGAGTGGTCAGGTTCGCAAGGGGCTTCATATCAGCGCAGATGCGGCCTACGATCAGCGCGCGGATCATTTGGAGAACGCCAATGCAGGTCTCCACTATATGGACGATTCTCATCGCATATTTAACCTGACCTATCGTTATGCGTTAAAGGTGTTGAATACTAGCCCCTTACAGCCAACGCCGATTCAGCCGCAGTCTATGAATCAATTGGATGCCTCAATAGTTCTGCCGATTAACAGTCGTTGGAGTATCATCGCGCGAAATAATCGCGATTTTACCCATGGCGTGGAACTAGATACCTTTGCCGGGCTCGAATACAACGATTGCTGTTACCGGGTTAGGGTAATGGGGCGCCGTTGGTTGCGGGTTGACTACACCACACCAGACTTCTTTGCCAACCTAAAGAACGATGACTTTGAGCCGGGCATCATGATTGAATTGGAGCTCAAGGGCTTGGGCAGTATGGACAAACAAATCGACAATTTACTGGAAAAAACCATTACGGGTTTTACAGAACGCGAAAAAACTTTACGCTAAACAACAAGTGAAAACATTATGCAAAGTAGATTAACTAAAAAATATTCCAGCCTGTTTGCCGCCACGCTTTTGTTAGTGGGATCGCAGGTATTCTTGGGTCCACAGGCGTTGGCAGCAAAATCCGTAGGCCTTGATCGTGTAGTCGCGATTGTTGACGAAGATGTGGTGCTCGAGAGTGAGTTAAACGATAGAGCTCTGGCGGTCATGCAGCGCTTAAAGGGGCAGTATACTCAGTTGCCAGACGAAGCCGTATTGCGTAAACAAGTGCTCGAGCAATTAATTGTTGAGCGAATTGAAATTGGTTTAGCTAAGCGCTACGAGATTAAAGTCGAAGAGGAAGAAATCGATCAGGCGATAGCACGTGTTCGCGAAAAAAATAAAATGACCGATGCTCAATTTGAAACTGATTTAAAACGTCAGGGTTTGACAATGGCTGGTCTGCGTAATCAAATTCGTGATGAGCTTACGATTAATCATTTGCAACAAGGTGTCGTGAGCAACCGCATTAAAATTAGTCCGCAGGAAATCGATAACTTTCTTGCGTCAAGTGACGGCAAGTTTGCAACCTCACCCGATTTTCATATTGGCCATATATTAATTGCGCTGCCTGGTTCGGCTGATGCTGATGCAATTGCGGCAGCGGAACAAAAGGCTAAAGATATTTATCAAAAATTACAAAATGGTGCTGATTTTGCGCAGCTTGCGATTGCAAACTCAAATGATCAAGCCGCTCTGCAGGGGGGCGACATAGGTTGGCGTAAGCTCGCTCAATTACCAGAGTTGTTTGGGAATCAATTGATCGGATTAAAAACCGGTGCAGTTTCCGCCCCTTTCCGTAGCGGCGCTGGCTTCCATATTCTCAAAAATATTGAGCAACGAGGTGGTGGGCAACAATTAATTGAACAAACCCATGCCCGCCATATTCTAGTGAAAACATCAGAGATTATGGATGATAATCAAGCGCGTGAAAAATTACTGGCTTTGAAAGATAGAATTGAAAAAGGAGAAGACTTTGCCAAACTCGCTAAAGAAAACTCTGAAGATACGGGTTCTATGTTGAATGGGGGTGATTTAGGTTGGTCTTCACCAGGCATGTTTGTGGCAGCCTTTGAGGAAGCCTTGGCAAATACTTCCATTGGTAAAATAAGCCGTCCTTTCAAGAGTCAATTCGGTTGGCATATTCTGGAGGTAATAGAACGTCGCAAAGAGGATATGAGCGAACAAGTGAAGCGCAATCAGGCGCAAAATATGATTCGTTCGCGCCGCTTCGATGAAGAGTTTCAGTTGTGGCTTACACAGATTCGTGAAGAAGCCTTCGTGGAAATTAAATTAAACTAATTACACAATAATCAAAACGCGGCTAGACAAGTTTAATTAACAAACTCAGGTTTGTGTAATGTATAACTTTGCTGAAGCCGCGTTTTGATTTTATAGTCAATTTAAAAAAGTGATTTGTGAGAAGACCTCATGGCAGCATGTTTCCGTATTGCCTTAACGCCCGGTGAGCCAGCAGGCATAGGCCCAGATTTGGCAGTTGCTTTGGCTCAGCAGGCGCAGACGCATGAAATTGTGGCTATTGCTGATCCAGTCTTGTTGCAAGAGCGCGCGCGCCTGCTTGGTTTGCCCTTACACATTCGTATGGTGGATTTTGCTGATTCGCCAAGACCATCGGCTGCGGGGGAACTCGCTGTGTTGCCTGTCGCCCTAGGTGCTGAGGTGAAGGCGGGAAAGTTAAATGTTTGCAATGCGGGTTATATTTTACAAACACTTGACGCAGCTATTAGTGGTTGTGTGGCCGGCAATTTTGCCGCCTTGGTTACGGGCCCTATTCATAAAAGTGTGATAAACGATGCGGGTATCGCGTTCAGCGGTCACACTGAATATCTTGCTGATAAAACATCTACCGAAAAAGTGGTGATGATGTTAGCGACTCAGGGCTTGCGTGTTGCACTTGCAACAACACATTTGCCACTAAAAGATGTAGCAGCCGCGATCAATGAAAAAGAACTGGTGCAAGTGATCACTATTTTACACCGCGATTTACAGCAGCAGTTTGGTATAGCGCAACCCAGAATTTATGTGTGCGGATTAAATCCGCATGCGGGCGAGGGCGGTCATTTGGGTCGCGAAGAAATCGAGATTATCGAACCAACTCTCGAAAAATTGCGCGCACAAGGCATCAATCTTATCGGTCCCTTGCCGGCAGATACTTTATTTACACCTAAGTATCTGGATCATGCCGATGCAGTCTTGGCCATGTATCACGACCAAGGTTTACCCGTTTTAAAATACAAGGGGTTTGGCCAAGCGGTAAATATAACTTTGGGCTTACCCATTATTCGTACCTCGGTAGATCACGGTACAGCACTGGATTTAGCGGCAACCGGTAAGGCCGATTTAGGTAGCTTGCGCACCGCGCTAAGTTACGCAATAGACATGGTAGAGGCGCGCCGACGAGCGCAATAAAGCATGAGCAAAAACTATAGTTTGAATAGCGAAAGCCAACATAAAGCGCGTAAGCGTTTTGGCCAAAATTTTTTAATTGACCACGGAATTATTCGCGACATAGTGCGCGCCGTGCATCCGCATAAAGACGATGTGATTGTAGAAATTGGCCCAGGCAAGGGCGCTATTACGCAATTGTTGGCAGATTCCTGCGATAACTTGAGTGTGATTGAGTTAGACCGCGACTTGGTGCCTTGGCTAAAAGTAAAATTTGAAAAACATCCTAATTTTCAATTGTTTCAAGCAGATGCATTGCAATTTGATTTTGCACAATTAGTCAAAGACGACAAGCCGATTCGAATCGTTGGCAACTTGCCGTACAACATTTCCACGCCACTTATTTTTCATTTGCTCAGCTATTCAACTCAGGTAAGCGACATGCATTTCATGTTGCAAAAAGAAGTTGTGAAACGCATGGCTGCGCAGGCAGGTGACAGCGCATATGGCCGTTTAGGTATCATGGTGCAATATTACTGCGCGGTGGAAAATTTATTTGAAGTGCCGCCCACATCATTTGACCCTGCACCTAAAGTGGATTCAGCCATCGTACGCTTGGTTCCCTATAAGGAATTGCCTCACCAAGCGACAAATATCAAAACCTTGGAAAAGCTGGTAAATGTTGCTTTTCAGCAGCGCCGCAAAACACTGCGCAACGCGCTCAAGCAATTGCTAGCCTCGGACATCATTGAACAATTGCCGATTGATACTTCCGCGCGCGCAGAAGAAATCAGTTTGGCAGACTATGTGGCTACCAGTAACTTACTTGATAGCCTTTCACTCAGCACAGATGCGTTGCCCAATAGTTAAATTATGCCGAATAAAATTTCAGTAAGTGTTAAAACCCACTACATGGCAGATCAAACTCTTCCCAAGCAGCGCTATGTGTATTCCTATTCCATTACGATTTCAAATGAAGGCGATGAACCTGCACAGCTAATTAGCCGTCATTGGTTAATTCGCGACGCAAAAGATAACTTGCAAGAAGTGCAGGGTATTGGCGTAATTGGTGAACAGCCGCATATAGTCCCCGGTACAAGTTACACTTACACCAGCGGTGTAGTGCTTGAAACTGAAACAGGTATCATGGAAGGCACTTATCATATGCGTGCAGACAACGGTGAAATGTTTGATGCAGAAATCCCAACGTTTGCTCTAGTGCCTCCGCACGCAATACATTAAGAGTGCCTCCGCACGCAATACATTAAGAGTGCATCCGCACGCAATTCATTAAAGGTTTTTTGGTTCTATGGCCACATATGCAATTGGTGATATCCAAGGATGTTATGAATCGCTCCAATGTTTATTGGAAAAAATTGCATTTAATCCGGAGCTGGATACCTTGTGGCTGGTGGGCGATTTAATTAATCGCGGCCCTGATTCCCTCTCAACCCTGCGGTTTTTGTATTCTATCCGTAGTTCTGTTGAATTCGTTTTAGGCAATCATGATTTACATTTTCTTGCCGTCGCTGCGGGCGTGCGTAAAAAAGGGCAGAGCGACACTCTTGAATTATTATTAGATGCACCAGACAGACAAGAATTAATCGACTGGTTAATTCAAGGGAAGTTGCTACATACCGATGAGGCCTTGGGTTTTACCATGGTGCACGCAGGCATTCCGCCGATGTGGTCATTACATCAAGCGCAAGCCCACGCTCGCGAAGTGGAAGCTGTTTTGCAAAGCCGTTATTGTCGAGAATTTCTAAGCAGTATGTACGGCAATCAACCAAATCGCTGGAAAAACAAATTAATTGGTTTGGATCGTCTGCGTTTAATTACCAATTATTTTACGCGCATGCGTTTTTGTACTGACGATGGAATGTTAGAACTTGAAACCAAAGAGAGTATGGCTGCCGCACCACTTGGATTTGCGCCTTGGTTCTCCTTTTCTGAGCGAAAAACGCGCAGTGATAAAATTATTTTTGGTCACTGGGCGGCGCTGGAAGGCAATACGAATACGCCCAATATTTACGCGCTCGATACAGGTTGTGTGTGGGGTGGTGCACTCACAGCACTTCGATTAGAGGATGAAAAGCGCTTCAGCTGCTTTTGTGATGCCTAGCTCATTTCCAAAAAACCATTCATTTTACATTCAGTCACAGCTGTTAACCTGCCCCCGCTTTCAAAACCGATGGATTTTCTGTTGGTTTTGACCTATCTGTTCTATCGTTATTTTTAAGGAAGTTGTTATGAAATTGAAATTACTCATCGCCGCATTAGGTGTAGCTGCATCAGGTTTTGCGATTGCCGATACGTATCAAGTAGAAGCGGGTGCCAATGCGTCTCGCTGGGAAACTGATGTATTTAATAGCAGTTTGAATAGTTATGAAGCGAACGGAAAATATTATTTCAATCTCGTTAAGACAGACAATTTGCCTTTGGCAGAGGCAGCCTATCTGGGTAAAAGCAGCAATGCATTTTTAGCCGCTAGTCGTAGTTATGGTCATGGTAATTTTGGCGGTGGCAAAGCATATTCCGGTGGTGTTGAGGTTTATATTCCTGAGAATTTTCTTTACGTTAGAGTAGAGGGCGTGCATCAGCGATATGAAGGGGGTTCTGACACCAGCGCACTTACCACGATAGGTCTTACTCCGCTCGATGGCTTGCGTGTAACCACTAGTTGGGATAGTGATGAAAGTTATCATGCGAATATTGATGCAAAATATGTCACTGCACTGGGTAATGGCCAATATATAAATGTAGAAGCAAGTCTTGCTGACACAGATGTTGGTACTTATAAAGCGATTGGCGGTGATTATTATTTTGATAATACTTTCAGTTTGGGTGCTGAAATTAGCGATGATGATTTTGGGACGAATTATCTGGTGCGCACCCGTAAATTTTTCACCGAACAATTTAGCGGTGATTTAGCTTATGCAGATACTGAATTCGGTAATGTCGTTGCTCTTGGTGTAAATTATAGATTTTAAAAAATGTACTTTAATTGTGAAAAAGGCCAGTAATTTTCTGGCCTTTTTCTTAAGTATTAATAGGCTACATGTATTCTGCAACGACAACTCTATTTCTCCCCTGATGTTTTGCTTCATAAAGAGCTTTATCAGCGTGATTAAATAACTGCTCTAGAGTTTCATTAGCATTTAAAGTGGCTACACCGAAACTGGCAGTCACTTGTAGGTTATCTTTAAACTCAAAGTGTTCAATGAGCTCACGAATTTTTTCAGCAATTAAATTTGCCTGTTCGATTCTGGTGTCGCGACATAGCAATACAAACTCTTCGCCGCCCCATCTTGCAAATAAATCATTGGTGCGAATGTGCTGCTTCACAATATTGGAAAGTGCAGATAAAACATGATCGCCGGTTGCATGGCCGTATGTGTCGTTAATATTTTTGAAGTGGTCTATATCAATTAATACCAGTGACAATGGTTTTTTCTGGCTGCGCCATTCCCATAGCCCAACGCGAATAGCTTCTTCAATCCCTTGCCGATTAAATGCGCCTGTGAGTGAATCTGTTTTACTTTTGTCTTCAAGCTGTTTGCTGCGCACGTCTAAAAGTGAATTGATTTCCAAAAGTTCTGATTCCCGTTTTTTCTGCGATCGAACTTGGTTGTTGAGCGATGCAATCCGGTAGCCCAAGAAAATCACAAAAATTCCTAACCAAGTGCTCATGATAAATAAATACCATTTCTCGGTGGTGAGTCTTTGCCCAACTAATTCCACTTTTTTCAATCGAAAATTATGTTCACCTAAAGGCTCTTTGGAGCCAGTTTGCACTTCAATCATAATGATATTATCAAACTGCGGATGTCGGAGTTTCGGAGGAATATTGAACTCAAGTAACCACCAGTCAGCGACAAAAAAATCGCTCAAGGCAAATTCCAGTGGCTGTTCGTTGAGATAATCGGTTGAAAACTCAATCTGGTTGTATTTTGTGCTTTGCGCAATGTCCACTGAGCTATAGCGCTGGTCATAATTACGAAAGTAGATGCGCAAGGTTTTGTTGGGGCCTTGGTAATCAAGCCAGAGGCGGACTTTGGTGAAGTGGCTAAGGTCCAGGCCGTGCTCGCGTTTAGGGTCGAAGATAATCTCAAAACCACAGTGAGGATGAGCAAATTTTTCATTTAATAGGCAGCGCCACCGAAAGTCTTGCAGGTTGACCATTTCAGCGTGGCTGTTACCACCAGCTCGGCTGTCATCATAGACTTCAACGAGGTGTCCACTTTGAGGGGTGATAATCATGGTGGTCTGCAGAATCTTCTTTTCTGCAGCTATGACGAAGAGTGTAGGCAAGACTAGCGTCACTAGTATGATTTCAAGGCGCCACTTGGTTAGCATCGCGAACCTTTAGAGTATTTGCTATGCCTGAATACTAGACAAATTGTGCCATAAAGCAATCTATCAGTGCTCAAAACGAGCAGCGTTAATGGATACTAACGGATATTAAAAGAAGGCTTCAGTTTAAGTTTGTTAAACCGAAGCCTTGAAGGTAGGGCTAAAAGTCGAGGTCTGAAATATCATCGTAACCGAGTTGGTCTTTAATGCGCTTGCGCTCCAAGCGATCTTCTAGTTTG
>CAZZEV010000102.1:0-9756 GCA_964653305.1 uncultured Cellvibrionaceae bacterium
GAATGGCGCGTGCCATCACCTCTTTGCCCGTGCCGCTTTCGCCCAGCAGAGTACAAGTTACGGTAGTGGGGGAAATTTTTTCCAATTGACGGCAGATTTTTAGCATCTGTGGGTCATTGGTAATTAAGCCTTCAAGCGGTGCCTGATTGGTGAGCGTGAGGCGGCGATTGTCCGACTCCAAATCAAAGATGTGAAAGGCGCGTTGGACAATCAGGTCAAGCGTATTGGCGTCTACGGGCTTGTGATAAAAATCGTAAGCGCCCATGCCTACGGCGCGAATGGCATTCTCATGATCGGTTTTCCCGGTCATCACAATAATTTTGCTGGATGGCGCTATACGCAAAATATCTTGAATGCAGTGGAAGCCCTCATCGACCCCATCTTCATCGGGCGGTAGCCCCAAATCCTGAATAATCACCGCTGCTTCGTGCAGCCGCACAGCCGCAATAGCATCGGCACGGTTCTCTGCAAAGACGGTTTCGTATTGATCGAAATGCCAGCGCAATTGGCTTTGCAGCCCTTGGTCGTCTTCAACGATCAGTAGAATTGGTTTTTGATTCAGGGGTTTAGTCATGCGGGTTTATGAATCCATCTTATTCAGGGGTAGAGAGATGGTGATGGTTGTACCTTCGCCGACCGTACTCATGACATTGAGCGTACCGCCCAGCTCACTGATGTACTCGCGCGATAGATAAACACCAATACCCATTCCTTTACCGGATTTTGTTGTTTCGAAAGGCTTAAACAGGCGATTGTGGATAAAATCCCAATCCATGCCTGAACCACTGTCTTCAATGGTAATGACCGCCCGATTATTAATGTAAGCGAGTGTAACATGAACTCTGCCGCCAGAAGGGGTGGCCTCTAGCGCGTTTTTGATGAAATTCGTGATGGTCATCACCAAACGAACTTGGTCTGCGTTGAGTGTGTATTTTGATTTTTCAACGTTGCTGGTTAGTTGTGAATTATTGCGGCGGCATTCGGCGACAGCTTGCTCAACGATGTCGCTCATATTGAGGCACTTCACCAAATCAGACTCGTCGCGGCGCAGCTTTTTAAGCAGGTTATTCATGCGATCAACGGAGTTGCTAATGGTTTTAATTGCGTCTTCCACAAAGGCGGGATTGTCTTTGTGCTTTTCCGCGTTCTTCACCATAAGCGCTTGTTGGGCGATCAAATTATTCAGATCGTGGATAATAAAGGCGACCAGTTTGTTATAGGTATCAAACTGCTTGCCCTCGGCTAATTGATCCGCTTGATGGTGACGTTTCAAGTAGCTGGCAATTTGGCGGCCAATGGTTTTGAGTAAGTCTAAATCCTCCCAGGTGAGCGCGGTGTCATCGACGGGTTTGGTAAGTGCCATAAACCCAACCAGCTCCTCGCCCACAATCAATGGAAAAATCAGCCAAAGGTGGGGAAAGTTGCGCGCCCAATAGGGTAATAGATGATTGTTTTGGCTTAGGGCTTCATTGTCACCGCTGTCGGGGAAGTACACCCACTCTAGATCCAAAAAAGCCTGACAGAAAAGGCTATCCGCTGGTTCTTCCTGTAAATCGACAATTCTTGGCAAGTTAACTTGATAAACCGGTTCGTAAAACCCTTGTTTCAGTAACCAGATAGCGCCGCCCGGTGCTTTAGTTGTGGAGGCTACGGCGAAGAAGGCGCGTTGATTAACCTCGCTGGCTTCAGCGGGTTGAGCTAAGTAATTAATGATACGCAACCACTCGCTGCGGTAATCATACTTGTGGCGGAATAAATGTTTATTAATAAGTACAGAGAGTCGTGAGCGCAGGCTGTTGGAGACAAACACCATAGCAATAATCATCACCGCTGCTACCAACACAAAGCTGTAGATCACTGTGCCCCAGTTGCCGCCATAGAGGCGCACGTAATAACCGCCCAATGAAAGGGATGTGATAAGAAGTCCGACACCAATTAATGAGGTGGTGTAAAAGGCGATAGGGCGGGAAATATTGAAGTTGGCGGTGCGTTGGGATTGTTGTAAGGGCACTAGCCCGCCTAGCGACATAAATAGGCAGGCGGCAATCGAAACAGCAGCGCGCGATTGCCAGAGTAGTGGGTCAATGCCTTGGAAAATCAAACCGTGAGTGTAGAGGTATATGTCGTAGAGAAAGATGGCGCCTAAGTTCATGCACAATAATTTGATTTGGCGATCATTGCTGGCTGCGTAGCGGTAAAGCTGTTCAACGCTCACCAAGCTAATTACCGCGAGTCCTAAGGCAAACCAAGGTGTTAGGGCTAGGATGGCCTTATTGTCGAGCAGGGCAAAGAGCAGAATAATGCCCGTTAATGGCCAGCCTGCACTAAATAAAATTTGTAAGCTACGAGGAAATTGTTGTTGTTTGCTGTGTTTGCGCAAACTCAATGCTATGGCGAGTACCCACACGTTGTAATGTAGGCATTCCAAGAATAATAGCCAGTGAGTACCAAGTTGATGATTGGAAAAGGAGAGTGCTATGGCTGTGAGGTGAAGTGTATTGATTCCCGCCGCGACAGCAAAGGCGCATCCGCGTTGATGGTGCCAAAACTGGTAAAGGTAAGTTGCCGTTAGTAGGGTGGATACTATGGCTGCACTCAAGAAGGCGGTAAAGGTAACTTCTGCATATTCCATTTAAGGGTTGTTCCCGATCAATTGATGCGGCAAGCATAACATTGAGGCGATCTAGATCAAAAGCCATGGATCTAGTCTTCATTAGACCTGAGCTATGGCTGCATCAAGATAAGCATTAGTGAGGACTTTTGGCTATAATGATTCCGAACCCCTGAAACCGGCTGAGAACGTATCGGCGGTTCTCCAGACTGTGCTACCCGTGCGTATAAAGTTGCGAGACCAGTGCGTAAAGAATTTAGATGAGGAAAAACCCGTGAGTTCAATGAAAAAATTGTTAGGAATGTTGATGGTTGCCAGTTTGGTCGCTGTTTCTGGTGTTGCTTATAGCGAAACCAAGGCCGTAGATACTGTCAAAGAGCGTATCGCCCCGGTGGGTAAAGTTTGTATGTCAGGCGAGGCTTGCGCTGCTGCACCTGCGGCCCCGGCATCAGCAGGTCCTAAGTCTGGTAAAGATTTGTATGCAAGCGTATGTGCCACCTGCCACGGTACCGGTGTGTTAAATGCACCTAAGTTAGGTAATGCGGCTGATTGGGCACCACGTGTTGCCAAAGGGATGGACACTCTCTATACGCATGCAATTAATGGTTTTAACAGCATGCCTGCCAAGGGTACTTGTGCCGCTTGTAGCGATGATGAAATCAAAGGTGCGGTAAAACACATGGTAGACAGCAGCAAGTAATTTTCTGCCATTTTGACCATAAAAAAACCAGCACAGAGTGCTGGTTTTTTTATGGTTTCTATTTGTGAATGTAGATTTAATTAATCAAATAAATTTAGCAGGCTGGATAAGGTTTCTGCGCCTTGCGCCGTATTTTTTTCCGCGCTCCGTTCACCAAAACCTTCGCGCTCTACATCTTCTGCTGGTAGTTCATCTAAAAAGCGGCTGGGTGTTGTCTCGCTGTGTTCACCAAACTGTTTGCGTTTTCCTGCCAGTGTCATAGTTAATGTTTTCTGGGCGCGGGTAATGCCTACGTAGGTGAGTCGGCGCTCTTCTTCAATATTGTTGTCATCAATACTGTTGCGGTGCGGCAATAAATCTTCTTCCATGCCCACCATAAATACATGGGGAAACTCCAAACCTTTGGAAGCATGTAGCGTCATCAGTTGTACCTGATCGCTTTCATCCTCTTCTTCTTGGCGTTCCAATAAATCGCGCAGCACTAGTTTCGCAATCGCGTCTTGAATGCGCTTCTCATCGTCTTCGTCATCATCAGCTGTTTTGTCTAAACTTTTTTGCAATGATTCCACTAAATAAAATACATTTTCGATACGCTTTTCAGCGGCCTTGCTGCTTGGTGAGTTTTGATGCATCCAGCCGACATAATCTATATCGTCGATCATTTCCCGCACGCCAGCGATGGGATCATTGGTGGTGCAATTAATTGCCACTTGTTTCAGCCAATGGGAAAAGCGCACTAAGCGCTCTAGATTTTTTTCGGGGATATGGCTTTGCAAACCAATTTCATCCAGCGCTGCAAATAAACTGATTTGACGCTGGCTGGCGTAGCCGCCGAGCGCTTCCAGTGTGCTGGTGCCAATGTGGCGACGCGGCGTATTAATGATGCGCAAAAATGCATTGTCATCATCAGGGTTTACCAGTAGGCGCAAATAAGCCATTACATCTTTAATTTCAGTTTTGGCGAAAAAGGATGAGCCACCGCTGATTTTATAGGGGATTTGGTGATGTTGTAATTTCATCTCCAGTAAACGTGATTGATGGTTACCACGGTAGAGCACGGCGTAATCACGAAATTTATTTTGCTTGCGCAAACGTTGCGTGAGAATTTCAGTTGCCACGCGTTCAGCTTCCGCATCTTCATTTGCGCAACGCACCACACGAATGTGATCGCCTAAACCCATTTCGCTCCACAGAGCTTTATCAAACTCGTGCGGATTGTTGGCGATTAAATGGTTGGCGACGCGCAAAATACGACTGGTAGAGCGATAATTTTGCTCAAGTTTAATCACGCGCAATTGTGGATAGTCCACTTTGAGTTGCGCCATGTTTTCGGGGCGTGCGCCGCGCCAAGCGTAAATGGATTGATCGTCATCGCCTACCACGGTGAGTGCGCCGCGACTGCCGACCAATAATTGCACTAACAAATATTGACTGGAATTGGTGTCTTGATATTCATCTACTAATAAGTAACGAATTTTTTTCTGCCAGCGGGAAAGAATGTCACTGTGTTGCCGAAATAAATCCACTGGAATCAAAATCAAATCATCAAAGTCTACCGCGTTGTAAGCGCGTAAAGCCTGATTGTACTGCTGGTATACTAAGGCAATCGTTTGCTCGCCTGGGCTTTGTGCTAATTCCAATGCGCGTTTGGGGGTGATCAAATCATTTTTCCAGTTGGAAATTTGATTTTGAACTAGATTTAAGTGGTCGCTATCGAGATCACCATCTTTGAGCATTAATTCTTTCAGTAGTGAGCGTGCATCTTCGGCATCAAAAATCGAAAATCCGGGTTTAAAGCCCAAACTTTTGTATTCTCGACGGATGATATTTAAGCCAAGATTGTGGAAGGTTGATACCGTTAAACCTTTTGCCGCGCTGCCGCGCATTAGATGACTAACACGCTCTTTCATTTCGCGTGCGGCCTTGTTGGTAAATGTCAGTGCGGCTATATGGCGGGCAGGGATTTCACACTGTTGGATCAGGTAAGCAATTTTGCGGGTGATCACGCTGGTCTTACCGCTGCCTGCCCCTGCGAGAACCAAGCATGGCCCATCTATATAGAGCACGGCTTCTTGTTGGCGAGCGTTTAACTGAGTCACGGTTTTTAGGTGTCTAATCGGTAATGGGGGTCTATTGTAACAATCACCACTGGCGATGCAATTACTCGTTTTTTATAACCTTTGCTTTTAAGAATAATTTAAGCGCCTTTGTTTGTTATATGTGATCAAATCTTATTTATTCTCGTGGGGGCAGGGTGTAGAGTCTCCCCTAGGAATAGGTGTTTTTAAAAATGCAATGTTAGGAATATTCTCGGCTAGGCGAAGCCTGAGAGTTGGGCATCTGATGTTATGGAAAGAACGATAAAAATTTTATTTATTGACCGAGAGCACGGCGAATATCTATTAATTGCCGACATATTGTCACAAGTGCGCAATGTCAGTTATGAGCTGGTTTGGTGTGATCAGCTGGAGACGGCTGCGCCTCAAATTTTATCCAATCAATTTGATGTGGTTTTGCTGGATTTCTATTGGGGGGATTTAAGTGCTCGAGATCTGCTAAATGCCGTAAAAGTTCAGGCGAATAAAACCCCTATTGTGATCATGACCGATGAAATGGAAATTGAAGTGGATCGCGATGTGATCCGCACTGGTGCGTCGGATTATCTTATAAAAGGTCAAATTGATCACCAACTTCTAGAGCGCACTTTGCGTTACGCGATAGAGCGTAAACAAACTGAAATATATCTTGCGCGCCTTGCGCACTATGACCAGCTTACCGACATTCCTAATCGCATTTTATTCCGTGATCGCTTAGAGCATGTGATTCATTTGGCGAACCGCGATAAAACCTCGTTCGCATTGTTGTTTATCGATTTAAATGGCTTCAAACAGGTTAATGATAATTTTGGTCATGATGCAGGCGATGCGATTATTCGCATTTGCGCTGAGCGTTTGAGCGCCTGTATGCGTCGCAGCGATTCGGTGGCGCGTATGGGCGGCGATGAATTTACACTCTTGCTGTCGCATATTGAAAATCATACGGATGTTGCGCATATTGCTGAAAAAATAATGGCGTTGCTCTCTGAGCCTGCAGATATTAATGGCTATGAAGTGGTTGTGGGTTGCAGCATTGGGATTGCAATTTATCCGCAGGCGGGGCGCGATGCTGAAAGCCTGTTAAAAAATGCTGATATGGCTATGTACAAAGCCAAGCAAGAAGATGGCAGTAGTTTTTGTTTCTTTACCGATGCCATGAATAAAAATGTGCGTCGCCAATTGCGCATGGAAGCTAACTTGCGCAAAGCGCTGAAAAAAAATCAATTCTTTTTACAGTATCAGCCACGGGTTGATGTTGAGACTAAAAAAATAGTTGCAGTTGAATCGCTGCTGCGTTGGGATAATCCCGATATGGGTGTGCTAAATGCGAGCGAATTTATTGCGGCTGCCGAGGATACCGGGCTTATTACGGCAATTGGGTACTGGGCTATTCGTCAAGCCTGTAGCGATTTAAAAATTATTCATGCCCGTTTTGGCAATAGCATTACTATGGCAATTAATTTGTCGATGCGGCAATTCAAAGATGAGCGCCTAGTGCATGAAATAGCGAGTATTTTTGAAGATTACGATATTCAAGCGGGCGATATTGAATTTGAATTAACTGAATCATCTTTTATGGAAAATATCGATTTGGTGAGTTTATGTATGCGCCCCTTAGCATTTTTTGGAATTAATTTTGCGCTGGATAATTTTGGTACTGGCAGCTCATCGTTTTTGCATTTACAACGTTTGCCGATTAGCTCGGTAAAATTGGCAGCGCGACTCTTAACGGAATTGCAACGCAACGCCAGTGATCGCCGATTGGTGGCCGCAATGATTAATCTTGCGCATAATCTTGGCAAAGTTGTGGTTGCCGAAGGCGTGGAAACGTTGGAGCAAAAACGCTGGCTGCATGAATCTGGCTGCACCCAAATGCAGGGTTATTTCTTCGCGCCGCCGCAATCATTAGAGGATGTTTGCGGCACGCTGACTCAATATCAACTGGATGCTATTGATGATCGCTTTACTGGCGATCAAGAGTACGATAGCTCAGTGCTTCGCTGATATTCTCAGTGTCGGGATGAATTTTGTTTTGCATGTCGGCAAGTGTTCGCGCAACTTTCAAAACGCGGTGATAGGCGCGGGTTGATAATCCCATCTTGGTAATTGCGTGTTCGAGTAAGGCTTTATCGCTGTTGTTTAATTCGCAATGTTTTTCCAATTCGGGTGCGCTCAATAAATTATTGGCTTTACCTTGCCGTGCAATTTGACGTGCGCGAGTTTGCTCTACGCGCTCGCGAATTAGTTCGCTGCTATCGCCATCGCTTTTACTGTGCAGCTCTCCTTGTTTTAATGCGCGCACAGGTACGTGCATATCAATCCTGTCGAGCATGGGGCCAGAAATGCGATCGCGATAGCGACGAACTTGATCGACAGTGCAGCGGCAGCGATCATCATTGTTGCCGTGATACCCACAAGGGCAAGGATTCATGGCGGCGATCAGCTGAAAGCGTGCTGGAAAAGTTGCTTGTGTTTTTGCGCGTGAAATTCTCACTTCGCCACTTTCTAACGGTTCACGTAAAACTTCTAAAACTTGACGCGAAAACTCGGGTAGCTCGTCCAAAAATAATACACCGCAGTGCGCTAATGAGATTTCCCCAGGTTTTGGATTGCTCCCTCCTCCAACTAATGCAATCGCCGATGCTGTGTGATGTGGCGATCTGAATGGGCGCGTGCGCCATGAGTGATGGTGAGTTTGCGCTGCCACAGAATACACTGCTGCCACCTCTAACATTTCGCGTTCATTCAAGCGCGGCAAAATCGCAGGCAATCGGCTGGCAAGCATGGTTTTGCCAGTGCCCGGTGGGCCGAAGAATAAAAGATTATGACCGCCACAGGCCGCTATTTCGAGGGCGCGCTTGGCTTGCGCCTGGCCTTTGACATCGCTCATTTCCATTAAGTGGTCAATATTGAGTGCTTCTGGTGCGCGGGCTTGAAAAAGATGTTCGCGGTCATGGAGGTGCGCACATACCTGTAACAAGCTTTTTGCGCCGAACACGCGCGAGCCGGTGCTAAGCGCCGCTTCACTTGCGCTGTAGTCGCAAATAATCAATTCGCGTTTGCTCTCTGCACAAGCGAGCGCAGCAGGTAAGGCGCCGTTGACCGAGCGTAATTCGCCAGACAGCGCGAGTTCGCCTAAAAACTCATATTGGCTGAGTGCGGGCAGTGGGATCTGACCCGATGCCGCCAGAATGCCCAAGGCAATTGCAAGGTCAAAACGGCCGCCCTCTTTGGGCAAATCTGCGGGCGCAAGGTTGACGGTGATTCGTCGTGCGGGAAACTCAAGGTGGCTATTGAGGATAGCGCTGCGGACACGATCTTTACTTTCTTTCACGGCGGCTTCTGGTAAGCCAACAATAGAAAGGCTGGGTAAACCGGCGGAAAGGTGAACCTCAACAGTAACGAGTGGGGCGTTAACCCCTAATTTGGCGCGGGTGTAAACAATGGCGAGTGACATAAGCATTCCTTTAGTGTGGGCTCAGAGGTTTTAGCTCTGAAATGTGGCTCCTTGCCGCTTACTCGAATCTTGAATAAGTCAGTTCGCGAAATATAGCGAACTTAACCGGGAAATCAAAGTAGCAATTATTTGTTCGCCGATTGTTTTACTTTTTCTTCCATCTCAGCACAGCGCACCTCTAACGCCTCCAGTTTTGACCGAGTGCGCTGCAGTACTGCCGTTTGCGCATCAAATTCCTCCCTTGTAACCAAGTTCAATTTACCCAGGGCGGATTGTAAGGCGATGTGTAGTTCTCGCTTGGGTAAAAGGCTGCTGATCATTGGCAGTGCATCTTGTAATTCTTGGCTCAAACGCTGGGCAAGTTGGCTAATCATGGTGATTCCTCGGTGTGCTTTGGTGCAGTTTAACCCTAGTCTTGCTTGGGTGTAAGCGGCTTGTATATGGCTATTTAATAGGCCGGTTGAGAGTATTGGCCTTTTCTTGCTGATTTAAGTGCCTTTTTAAAAAGACGATGGTCTTTTTGATGATCTTTTCTAGGGCGGTAATCCCATATTGGTGCTGCGCGCACGCCGCTGTGATCTATTGTGGTGCGCATTGGGTTTGCGGGTTTCAAAATCGCTTGAAAAATATTTCGTCAGAAAAATGTAGGCTATTGAATTTAAAGGATAAATTTTAATTGGCCTGCAAAATGCTAAATCAGATTTGAATATAAAGGTCTATTCGAATTGAGTCCAGCGAGGCTTCTAGGATCGGCTTTTGTGGTTTCCATCTTGAATAAAGTGGTATTTCCGGTGCTTTCTGCACCAAAGCGTGCAGGATTTTTAGAGGAGTACAAGCATGAAGTTAGTAACAGCAGTCATTAAGCCTTTTAAGCTCGATGCAGTGCGTGAAG
>CAZZEV010000103.1:0-2342 GCA_964653305.1 uncultured Cellvibrionaceae bacterium
CATCACCTTCGGTACCATGGCTGCGAAAGCGGTAGTGCGCGATGTGGCGCGCGTGCAAGGTAAATCCTACGGCTTGGCTGACAAACTCTCCAAAATGATTCCGCCCACACCGGGTATGACACTCGCGCAAGCCTTGGAAGAAGAGCCTATCCTCAAAGAATTTTTGGCGGGCGATGGCGACGGGCAAGAAATTTGGGAGATGGCGGTTCAGCTGGAAGGCTTGACCCGTAACGTTGGTAAACACGCCGGTGGTGTAGTAATCGCACCCACCAAACTCACAGACTTTGCGCCGCTGTTTAGCGATGAAAGTGGCGGCGGCCTAGTAACCCAATTCGATAAAAATGATGTGGAGGAAGCGGGCTTGGTGAAGTTCGACTTCCTCGGTTTGCGCACGCTCACAATCATCGATTGGGCGCGCATTATGATCGATAAAAAGCGCCTGAAATTGGGTGAGCCAGCGCTGGATATTTCTGCCATTCCGCTCGATGACAAACCCACGTTTGATCTACTCAAACGTGCCGAAACTACTGCGGTATTCCAGCTTGAATCGCGCGGCATGAAAGACCTGATCAAGCGTTTACAGCCGGATAACCTCGAAGATCTAATCGCACTGGTAGCGCTCTTTCGCCCAGGCCCACTTGAATCGGGCATGGTGGATGACTTTATCAACCGTAAGCACGGTCGCGCGCAGGTTGCCTATCCCGATGCCAAGTTCCAGCATCTCAGTTTAAAACCCGTGTTGGAACCCACTTACGGCGTTATCGTTTATCAAGAACAGGTAATGCAGATTGCACAGGTGCTTGCGGGCTATACGCTTGGCGGCGCAGATATGTTGCGCCGTGCGATGGGTAAGAAAAAGCCGGAAGAGATGGCCAAGCAGCGTGAAGTCTTCGCGGAGGGCGCCAAAAATCAAGGCATAGATCCAGATCTGGCAACGCGCATTTTTGACTTGGTGGAAAAATTCGCGGGCTATGGTTTTAACAAGTCGCACTCGGCTGCTTATGCTTTGGTGTCATACCAAACAGCATGGCTAAAAACCCATTACCCCGCGCACTTTATGGCGGCGACTATTTCGTCGGATATGGATAAAACCGACAAGGTAGTGACATTCATCGAAGAATGTCGCCACATGAAATTGAAGTTGTTACCACCGGATGTAAACTCCGGTGAATTCAAATTCACCGTGAATGATGAAGGTAATATTATTTACGGTTTGGGTGCGATTAAAGGCTTGGGCGAAGGCCCGGTAGAAGCCATTATTGCCGCGCGTAGCCAAGGTGGAGCCTTCAAAGATTTATTCGATTTCTGTTCGCGGGTAGACCCACGCAAAATCAATAAGCGTGCACTTGAGGCACTCATACGTTCTGGCGCTGCAGACAACCTCGGGCCAACTGTGGGCACTCCAAAACATAATATTGATCACGATCGCGCTGTTATGTTTGCCTCCATGGCGGAAGCTGTGAAAACCGCCGAACAAGCCGCTGCTAATACCAATGCCGGTATGATGGATTTGTTTGGCGAGGTTATGGCGAGTAATTCAGCCCATGCAGATGTCTATGCTGACTTCCGGCGCGTACGCACTTGGACCATGAAGGAGCGGTTGCACGCCGAGAAAGAAACGCTTGGCTTGTATCTAACGGGCCACCCCATCGACGAATACGAAAGCGAATTGACTCATTTGGTCAGCTCTCGCATCGCGGAGTTAAAGCCTGATAAGTACGAAGCTCGCGGCGAAAAAGGTAAGGGCGATGAAAAACCACGCCAGTCAGTCGCAGGCTTGGTAGTCGCGCAGCGCACCATGAAAACCAAGCGCGGCGATACTATGGCGTTTGTGACCTTGGATGACCGCACCGGCCGCATTGAGATCGCTGTGTTTGCCGACACCTATATTCAATGCCGCGACGTTCTCTTGAAGGACGGCTTGTTGGTGATTGCCGGTCAAGTGAGCATCGATGACTTCAGTGGCATGCTGAAAATGCGCGCGCTCACCATTCGCCCCTTGGCTGAGTTACGTGAAGAGCGTGTTCGGGAGTTGAGTTTGGAGTTAGAGTCGGGTGCGTTACCGGCTAACTTTATTCGTCAGATATCGGAAATTCTGGAGCCTTATCGCGGTACACCTAATCAACCCGCCCGCTGCCCGCTGGTAATCGACTTCCACCGCAGCACCGCTAAAGCTCAGCTTAAATTGGGTGCAGCATGGAATATCCGCCCAGAGGATGAGCTACTTCAGCGTTTACGCGACAACTATGGCAGTGGCAAAGTGAAGTTAGTCTATTGATTGAGTGGGGTTTTCCAGTTTTAAATTCCCGGATATATAAGCTGCGGCTGTGCCTTTAAACAGG
>CAZZEV010000103.1:2352-9748 GCA_964653305.1 uncultured Cellvibrionaceae bacterium
GTCCATTGGTCATTGATTACCATCGCAGCAACGCCAAAGCTCAACTCAAATTGGGTGCTGAGTGGAACATTCGCCCTGAAGACGAGTTGTTGCAGCGTTTGCGGGATAGCTATGGAAGCGGCAAAGTAAAACTGGTTTATTGATCGAGTGTGACTGCTGGGCGAGTATTTGGCGGTTTTGAATCGTCGGTTTTTTAAACGGGATCTGGCCTGCTAAGCAGGCTTAATCGCTGAATTTAGCGATAAATAGTCGACTAAATGCGCCATTTCGCGTAAGGTAGCGACCCAATTCTTGCGCCGGTTTGAGCCTGATTAAAGGTTATAAATAAGCGCAACAGCACTAAATTCCGTGGTCGCGCACTTGCTTTATAGGAGCGCATCTACCCACTTAACAGAGCTAAATACTGCTATGAATCTGAACTTTCTGGATTTTGAACAGCCTATTGCCGAACTTGAAGGCAAAATTGAAGAGTTACAATTGGTCGGCAACTCTAGCGATGTGAACATCGCCGATGAAATCGCCAAGTTACGCCAAAAAAGCAGCAAATTAACCGAAAGTATCTACAGCAAACTCACCGCGTGGGATGTTGTAAAGATTGCGCGTCATCCACAACGTCCCTATACGTCAGATTATATTCCACGGATCTTTACGGAATTTGAAGAATTGCATGGTGATCGTCATTTTGGCGACGATAAAGCCATTATCGGCGGTGTAGCGCGTTTAGACGGCAAGCCGGTTATGGTCATCGGCGAAGAAAAAGGCCGCACCGTTACTGAAAAAGTTATGCGCAATTTCGGCATGCCCAAGCCAGAAGGCTATCGCAAAGCACTGCGTTTAATGGAAATGGCCGAGCGTTTTAAAATGCCGGTAATTACCTTGATTGATACCCCCGGTGCCTACCCAGGTATCGACTCTGAAGAGCGTGGTATTTCCGAATCCATCGCGCAAAACCTTGCCGTTATGTCACGTCTTCGCACTCCCATTATTTGTACCGTAATCGGTGAAGGCTCTTCAGGTGGTGCATTGGCCATTGGTGTGGGCGATCAGCTCAACATGCTTCAGTATTCAACCTACTTTGTAATCTCTCCTGAAGGCTGTGCCAATATTATTTGGAAGACAGTTGCTAAGGCACCAGAAGCTGCACAGGCGATGGGTGTAACCTCAAAAATTCTGCAGGACCTTGGTATTGTGGATGAAACAATTCCCGAGCCCCTCGGCGGCGCGCACCGCGATGTGGACGCCATGGCAAGCAACTTGCGCGAGCGTTTAACCGCGCAAGTGGATAAGCTCAGCAAGGAACCCCTCGATTCCCTGTTGGAGCGCCGTTACCAACGTTTGATGAGTTACGGCAACCCTTAGTAGAAGAAATTGACAAGCCGCTGATGAAAGTCAGCGGCTTTTTTGTTGCAGTAGATATTAATAAAAAGAAGGAGTTATTAGGTTATGAAATTATCCCGCATTTTTGTTGGTGTATTGCTTGCGGTTTTGGTCAGTGCATGCAATCTCAATTCATCCTCTTATTCTTCCACACGAGAATCCGCTGCGCCTTCTGTTGAGCGCAAGCAAGCGGCGTTTATCGAACAGGGCTATGCCGCTTTGCGTAAGCAGCAAATCAGTGCGGTAAATTATCAGTTGCATATGGAGTTAGATGAAGCCTCTACCTCCTTCAGCGGCGATGTCACCATTGATTTTAACCTCGCCAAAAACAATAAAATGCCCGTGACGGTTGATTTTGATGGTGGTGAAATTGCGGCCATAACCTTGAACGGAAAAAAGGTTGAGTGGAAATATAACCAATGGTTTATTAGCCTTGCGCCGGAATTGTTTACCGCAGAAAAAAACAAGTTACACATTCGCTTTACTCGCCCCTATGCAACAGCGGGCGACGGCCTGCACCGCTATAAAGATAAAGAAACGGGCAATGTTTACCTGTACAGCAATTTTGAACCTTTCAATGCACACAAAATGTTTCCGCATTTTGATCAGCCTGACATTAAAGCGACTTATAAACTCGATGTTATTGCACCGCAAAGCTGGCACGTTATTTCTGCAACGCGCGAAACGCAAGTTACTCAGCAAAACGACAAAAAACATTGGGTGTTTGCGGTCACTGCAGCAATGTCATCTTATGTGTTTCCACTTCATGCTGGCCCCTATGCGGTGTGGGAAGATAACAGCGGCAGTGTTCCCCTTCGTTTATTCGCTCGTCAAGAAATGGCGCAATATGTAAATGTACAAGAGTGGTTTTTATTCACGCAGCAGGCGTTTACTTTCTTTAATCAATATTTTGAATATCCCTATCCCTTTGGAAAATACGATCAACTCATAGTGCCAGATTTTAATAGTGGAGCTATGGAGAATATTGGTGCGGTTACCTTTAACGAAACTTTTATAGGTCGCGGTACAAAAACTTACTTACAGCGGATGCGTACTAGCAATGTTATTTCTCATGAAATGGCGCATATGTGGTTTGGCGATCTAGTAACCATGGATTGGTGGAATGGACTTTGGTTGAACGAAAGCTTCGCAACTTATATGGCCACCTTGCAGCAAGCTGCAAATACCGAATTTAAGAAAGATGCATGGAATGTGTTTTATACGGATATGAAGCAATGGGCTTATACCTCTGATCAGCAAGTGACTACACACGCCATAGAGTTACCGGTTGCGAATACTGCAGAAGCTTTTACCAATTTCGATGGTATTACTTACGGTAAAGGTGCATCTGTTCTCAAGCAGCTTGCAATTTTTGTTGGCGAAGAAAATTTTAGATTAGGTGTTGCCGCCTATTTAAAAAAATATGCTTACGGGAATACACGTTTAAAAGATTTTATGGATGAAGTGGGTAAAGCGGCGAATCACGATTTAAATGATTGGTCTCAAGAGTGGCTTTATAAAGCGGGATTAAATACGATTGCTGTGGAGTACCAATGTGACACCGAGCAAGCTCAGTTGAAAAGTTTAGATGTCATTCAAACTGCGCCAGAGAAGAATCCTGTATTGCGTCAACAGCGTGTGCAATTAGGTTTGTATAATCTCAACCAAGAAAAAATAGCCCTCAATAAAGTGTTACCGATAAATTATAAGGCTGCACGAACGCCAATCCTTGATGCAAAGGGGTTGGCTTGCCCCGCATTCGTATACCCTAATGTAGCTGACTGGGGTTATGCCAAAATAAAACTGGATAAAAAATCGCGTCAAACATTGTTAACGCATTTGCCAGAGTTTGATGCCGATTTGCGTAAAATGTTGTGGCAGAATTTGTGGGATGATGTTGAAGATGCAAATATGTCTTTAACTGACTATGTGAGATTTGCACAAAAAAATATTCCCCTAGAAACTGATTTGCAATTAGTTGGTACTGTCTTAGCAAAACTGCAGTCGGCGAGCATCTATTATTGGATGATGAACAACGCAGGGCAAGATCATAAAGTCGATTTGGCTCTGCTAGAAACTGTTGCTCAGCAGCAATTGGCTCGTGCCGAGTCTGGCTCTAACTTTCAAAAAGTCGCCTTTGATGCCTATGTTTCATTAGTTCATACGCCTGCGGGTTTAGAAAGGCTACGCAGCTTCTTAAATAATAAGAAATTACCGAAAGGTTTTGTGTTAGATCAGGATCGCCGCTGGGCCTTGCTGCGCCGCTTAAATCAATTTCAATTCAAAGATTATCGCGAATTAACCGCAAATGAAGCACAGCAGGATAAATCTGATCTGGGTCAGCAAATGGCCGTAGTGAGCGAAGTTCTTCGTCCTGAACTTGCGGTAAAAGAAAAATGGTTTACAGAGTTAACATCGCCGACAACTCAGTACAAATACGCTACCTTGCGGTTGGTGATGCGCAGTCTTTTCCCCTCGTCGCAACTTAATTTACGCACGGGTTTTGATGCGCGCATCATAGAAAAATTACCTGAGTTGCACGCTCGCGATAATGAACGCTTTTTATCGGTTTACGCCGACATGCTCGCCAGCCCACGTGCCTGCACCAGCGCTAGCGTAAAACGCTTGTCAGAGGTGCGCAATCAATATGCAAGTTTAAGCCCTGCGCTCAATAAATCTCTGAGTGTTAATGTACAAGATGAGCAGCGCTGTGTAGATATGATGCAGCTGATGGCGAAGAAATAGTTTCACTTCTGTGGCAGTCTATGAAATGAAAGCCGGCTGCGCATAGCCGGCTTTTTTGTACAATAATTACCACGTTAAAACTGTAATGTTTTTTATTAGTAAGGATCGCTCAATTTATGTTTCTTGAAAAATTCCCATATAACTTCGTAGGCGTTAATGTCTTGATTGGCTTCAGGTTCAATGCCCGGAATTGAGTGGCCTCCACCATTTATACGGTAATAATCTATATCGCTCGCATTTGTTAAACCGCGGTATTCATATTTGGTTACCGTGGAACCATCAAGTTTGTTGGTATCCGATAAATTAGTGATTATTGGGGTTCTATCTACTTTATTGTTGCTCATCCATATTATCAGTATAAGGTCCCATGATGCGTACCAATCACCGCCGCTAATCTTAACAACAGGGTCAATATCGCCATTAATATTGCAAATTGGCATTGGTCTATTAAAAGAATAAGCGGGCAGGCGTGTCGTCATTATTGATCCAGAGATGGGAGCCACCGCAGCAATTCGATCTTGCAAGGCTCGCGCGGTGAAAAACGCCATATGGCCACCACTCGACATACCTGTCACATAAATTCTATCAATATCAATATCTTGTTGTTTTACAATTAAATCCAGCAGTGTTTGCACAAAATAGACATCGTTTCTACCTACATCCCAACCTACATTCCAATAGGTATAGCTATTCATTTGATCGCTAACCGCTTGCGGTTTGAGTAGGAAAAACTTTTCTTTCTTGGCTAAAGCTACCCAAGCATCCAACGCAAAGCTTGGTGCCACCACGCCACTGGCACCATGGAAATCGATAACCAATGGCAGTTTTTTTAATTCAGGATTGGCGGGGCGAAAAAAAGAAAACTCGCGGTTGAGATCTTGTACCCTTATTTTATAGTTGCTGATGTTTTCATCAGTATTTGGGCCTGCGATAGTGATGCTATCAGGATAGTTTTCCGTATTGGGTGCGCTACTGATATTTCCATGCGATGTTGAATTGCCAGCGCCACCCCCGCAGCTGCTAATCATTAAAACACTGGCAATAACAACGAATAAAGTATGGAATGATTTACTGGTTTTACAATGAGTCATGAATAGTCCTTTTTATAATCGCATGTACTGGTAGGTATATTTTTTAAAGGCACCCTTAAACGGGGGCTAGTCGAACTTAGTTTAAGAGTGCATGCAATGTTTGTGAATATTTATAGAAATAACATACATCACATATACACCAGCATTTTTATTAACGTTTGCTTTTTGGTGTAGAGAAACTACCTGCTTTACTACTTTTAGAATTGTTATTTTTAGGCGGATTCCCGATTTTTGGTTTTAGTTCGGCATTAAACTTCTTCGCACTCTCAAACTTATCGCCAAAAGCTTTTGCAGCGGGCTTTTTAGCGGTGGCTTGTGTTTCAAAGGCTTTTTGCGGTGCAGCTTTTGATTGTACGCGCGCATTTGGAGTTGCTTTGCGTGCATTAGGGTTTGGCGAGCGCGCTGCTTTTGGATCCTCTGCTGGAATTAATGCAGATGCTGCCGACCCAATTAAGTGGCCTTTGCGCATTTTAATTAATGCTTCGCGAATCACTGGCCAGCCCGCGGAGTCGTGGTAGCGCAATAATGCTTTGTGTAAACGGCGTTGTTCCAATCCGCGTGGAATGGCGATCTTCCCACTCTTGTAGGTTAATTTTTTCAGCGGGTTTCGTTCGCTCACGTACATCGCCGTTGCAAGAGACATGGGCGATGGATAAAAGGTTTGTACCTGATCCACTTCAAAATTATTTTTCTTTAACCAGAGCGCCATGTTCACCATGTCTTCATCTTTGGTGCCCGGGTGTGCTGCAATAAAGTACGGAATCAAATATTGTTTTTTGCCTGCTTCGCGCGAGAATTTCTCAAACATTTTTTTGAAATCGTAATAGCTCGCCATTTTCGGTTTCATCATTTGCTCAAGCACTCCATCTTCAGTGTGCTCTGGTGCAATTTTCAAATAACCGCCAACGTGGTGCGTTACTAATTCTTTTACATATTCAGGGTCGCGAATCGCCAAGTCGTAGCGCAAACCTGACGCAATAGAAATACGATTCACGCCTTTTAATTTACGTGCCGCACGGTAAAGCGCGGTGGTGTGTTTGTGATCGGTAATTAAATTTTTGCAAATCGTCGGATACACGCAGGACAAGCGACGACACTTAGAAAGCGTCGGCATATCTTTGCAAGTCAGGCGATACATATTCGCGGTCGGTCCACCGAGATCGGAGATATGGCCCGTAAAGCCCGGAACTTTTTCGCGGATATCTTCAATTTCTTTCAAAATAGATTCTTGCGAGCGGCTTTGAATAATCCTACCTTCGTGTTCGGTGATGGAACAGAAAGTGCAGCCACCAAAACAACCGCGCATAATGTTCACGGACGTTTTAATCATTTCGTAGGCAGGAATTTTCTCTTTGCCATATGCAGGGTGGGGCACGCGCGCGTAAGGTAAATCAAATACACCATCCAATTCGTCTGTTTCTAAGGGGATGGGCGGTGGGTTTACCCAAATTTCGCGATTGCCATGTTTTTGCATAAGCGGGCGAGCATTGTAAGGGTTTGCCTCTTGATGCAAAACGCGTGATGCGTGCGCGTACAAAATCGGATCGTTGCGCACTTTTTCAAATGCAGGCAGGCGCACGTAAACATTATCGTCACCCGCCAAGTCACTGCGGTTTTGTAGTGGCATTGGAATAATGCGAATCGCTTGTGGTTCATCGGCATTCATCGACTTTTCTGAAATATCTCCCTGAGCAGGGCAGCCGATGGTTTTTAATTGTTCCGAGGGATTTAAAGCGGCAATTTGTGCTTCCATTTTTTCCGGGTCGAGCTGGCGCAAACCAATCTGTGAGTTATTCACGTCAGTTTTTGCAACATCTACAACGGATTTTGGATCGTGCTGGTATTCGTAAGGGTTGGGAAGTTTGTCGATATGGCTTGGCCAATCAATTCGCGTTGAATCAATTTCCGTCCAACCGGCAGGCGCTTCTTTTTTCACAACAACAGTGCCGCGAATATTATCCAAATCTTTAATGTTTTTGCCTTGTGCTAAGGCGTGGGCGATATCTGCAATGGCACGCTCTGCGTTGCCGTATAAGAGAATATCTGCGGTGGCATCGATCAATACCGAGCGGCGCACTTCATTGCTCCAATAATCGTATTGGGCAATACGACGTAAGCTGGCTTCAATTCCGCCAAGCACAATCGGCACATCTTTATAAGCTTCTTTGCAGCGTTGGCTGTAC
>CAZZEV010000104.1:0-9700 GCA_964653305.1 uncultured Cellvibrionaceae bacterium
GTTCTGCTAGCATCGCCCTGCCATACCCCCTACAATTCCACCTTTAGATTTTGATGCAAAATACGCCATGAGTTCATCATTAATCCCTGAACGCCCCTTGCTGGTTTCGCCTTCGTTGGCAGCAACGATTGGCCTTGAAGAAGCCTGTATGCTCTCGCTCTTGGGCGACATGGCAGCTTATCGCCCGCGGCTTGCGCGCGATGGGCAGGAATGGCTGGATGTGGATGAAGCCTTAGTGTTACGCGCCATGCCGTTTTGGTCGCCACAGGATATTCAGCGCATTAGCAAGAACCTGCGCGATCAAGGAATTATTCTGCTGGCGTCTGCGCCTTTTACCGAAAGTCGCAGGCTGACGGTTGCTTTTAATGATGGCCAAGCGCAAGCCAAACCGGTTGAGCATCGTCCGCTTCCGATCATTAATATGAGCGCTGGTAATAGAAGCGGTGGCGCCAACCTGATTGCGCCGAATTGGCAGCCTGACCAAGAATTGTTGCGCCAAGTAGCCCAGCATAATATTCCCGAAGATTTTGTTCGCTTGCAGGTACCGGAATTTATTACCTACTGGCGCGAGCGCGGTGAAACAAGCCACTCTTGGGGCGCAAAATTTTTGAAAGATGTGCTACACAAATGGCGCAATCATCAAACGCAAATGGCGCGGCAGGCGCGTGAAAACAACGAAGAATTTTTAAATCGCGATAAAGATATTGCCATGCATATGAGCTGGCGCCCAAGCAACGATGCCCTTGAAGTTTTGGTGAAGCACGCCAATATCAGTTATGCCTTTGTGGAAGATGCGATCCCCGAATTTGTGTTGTACTGGCAAGAGCGCGGCGAAGTAGGCCGCACCTGGAACAGTAAATTTATCCAGCACGTAAAACGCCAGTGGGTGCGTTACAGTTCAGCTCTTGAACATGATACTGAACCTAAACGTATTCCCGATAATTGGCAGCCCAGTACCGATGTTTTTGATGTGCTAAAGCTCGCCAATATAGATATGAATTTTGCGCAGCGCCAAGTTGCCGAGTTCGTTTTATTTTGGCGCGAGAGCAATCAGCTTTACGCCTCTTGGAACACCAAATTTTTGCAACACGTAAAATATCACTGGGCGAAGCAACATGCTTTAGCCCCAATAGCACAGCAAGGTAATCACCATGCAGGACAGCAAGCCAATCATTCAGCAAGTAGCACAAGAGATCGAAGCCTTGTCCAAGACCTCACCGACCGCAGCTGGGCGCAGTGATGAGCAGAGCTTTCGTCGCGAGCGCGTAATTAGCGATGCGCATATTGATGCCTTGAATGAAATTTTTGCACTCTTCCGCATTAATTATCACAACCAATATTACAAAGCTTATAGCGATACCCAAGTGCTCAACCAAATTAAAAAGTTATGGTTAGAAAGCTTGAGCCAATTTGCGCCCGAAACCATTTTGCGCGGCGCGCGAAAAGTGATTGAAGAATCGGAATATTTGCCAACATTAAATCGCATGATGCGCGCTTGCCAAGGCGACCCGGAAAAATTCGGTTTGATTGATGCGCACCGTGCCTATGTAGAAGCCTGCCGCGCGCCTAGCCCGAAGGCGGCTTATGCATGGAGCCACCCAGCGATTTATCACGCCGGATGCGCGAGCGATTGGTTTTTTCTTTCCAGCAATGCTGAAAAAACAGCTTTCCCAATTTTTGAGCGCCACTATTTGAAATTATGTGAGCGTGTTATGAATGGAGAAGAGTTACCCGCACCGAGCGTACTTGCACTTCCGCAAACGATTGAAACACCACTAAGCAGAGAAGAAAATTTAAAGCGCATGGAAGAGTTGCGAAAGCAGTTAGAGTTGTAATTTTTTAATATTTATCTAGGTAACATCATGCAAAAAAGCTTTTCACAATGGTTTTTAGGTTTGGCGCTCTTAGGTTATGCGCTAGGCTGTTTGATATTGGTTTTAGTTTTGTCGCGCTACCCCTTGAGCGGCGAAATAGATAACGATTTGCTTACCAGCAATACCCTCCTGCCCGATTTAACACTAATCAACCAACCACTTGAACGCGTGGAGTTATTTGTAGGCATTATGCGCCCACTGGTTGAAGAGAAAAATCAATTGCTGCTCAGCACTCGTGAGCGTCTCTTACAAATTAAGCAAGAAGTCGATCAAAAACGTGAGTTAGGTTTTGTAGACCGTGAGCAGCTGAATCGCTTGCGTGAGGATTTTTTCGTTGATACAGAGAGATACCCCAGCGATAAACAAGCCATAGACGTTTTATTATCGCGCGTAGATATTATCCCACCAGCCATGGTAATCGCGCAGGCGGCTATTGAATCAGGCTGGGGCACCTCCACCTTCGCGCAAGAAGGCAATAATTTATTTGGCGAGTGGTGCTACAAAAAAGGGTGTGGGATTGTGCCTAAGCGCCGCGCAGCCTCGGCTACCCATGAAGTGCGTAAGTTCGATAGTATTGAAGAGTCAATCAACTCTTATTACCGCAACATAAATACTCACAACGCCTACCGTAGCTTGCGCGATTTGCGCGCAAAAATTCGTCACGACGAAAGCAAATTTACGGCGCGTAATTTAGTCGCGGGCCTTGGAAAATATTGTGGTCGTGGAGAGGTTTATATCACTGAAGTTCGTTCGTTGATTAGCGCTAGAAACCTTGAGTAATCAATCCTTATAAATCCAGTTACCGTTTTTATCCGCAACCAACCACAGCTGCGTAAACCAATAAAACCGCCCGCGCTGATTGCTCGCGGCGGTACAGGTAAATTTAGTACGGCCAGCAGGCAATGCTTGCTTGGCTTGAACCCATAATTGCTCTGCGCGCACCTCTACATTAATGGCGCCCTCGCCGGATGAAAAACAGCGCACTTTTTGCAGCAGCGAATTATCACTCAGAGTTAAAACCAAATAAGGCTTAGCGCCTGCAGTTAACACCATATCGCCCAGCGCTTTTTTATTTTCCGCATAAAACTCAATGTTTTTAACCGGCATAGGCAAGGCATTTACCTTTTCAATAAACCCTGGCAAATCCGTATAGCTACCGCCAAAAGGAAAACGCGGCAGGGTTTGCAAATTTGTATCTACACCCAAAACTCCGGCTTGCTGTGTGAAGGCAAAATAGCCCAAGTCTTTGAGTATTTTTTTAGCCGTTGCATTGTATTCGCCATAGGGGTACGCGAATAATTTTGGCGCTGAGCCAATTTCAGTTTCTATTTTTTTCTGCGCGGCATTGATATCAGCCAGGAGGCGAGCACTCCATGCATCTTGCGTTTCATTTCTTTGTAAACGCACAATGTGTTCATGTTTTGTGGTGTGGTTGGCAATGGTCACACCATGCTTATCCATTTCACGCAGTTGATCCCAAGTAACAAATAACTTACCGGAACCCACAGCATCGGTATTTACAAAAAACGTAAATGGCCAACCGCGTTTTTTAAGAATGGGATAGGCCGAGGTGTAAACATCCGCATAAGAATCATCAAAGGTGATAGCTACCGTTTTATCGGGTAGAGCATCACCTTTCTTTAATTTTTCTGTGAGCTCCGCGAGCGGCACCACGTTAAAATTATTTTTCGCCAAATAGTCCATCTGCGCAATAAAACGCTCAGGGCTAATACTGGTAGATGCTGGCATGTTATTACTAACATGATGATAAATGAGCACAGTGGCAGCGCGACTTGAAACCGAGAGAAGGCAAACAAGCGCGCAAAAAATAACTTTATTCAGCACGAACTTAAACTCTATTCCACATCCAGATTAACAAAACGTAAACCTACACCAGATGGCTCTACTCGTACTACTTCCATTTCCAATACCGGTGCATCATCCATTAAGCCTTGTACTTGACCAGTGACATGAGTACCAATGGGCGGCACTTGCTCTGGTTCCAAAACGACAAATACTCCACCATCCGAAATATCGCGCGTTTTCACCACCAATTCACCCATACTGTCGTGAACAATTTTAATACGACAAGCCAAAGGGGTACGAAGATGGCGGCGTTTATCATTTGAGCTCATAGTGATTCCTTTATACGTTATTGTGGATATTTTGCGCATATAAAAACGGTGGGCAATGCCCACCATTTTTTATTTATCAGTCACTTCAACCGCATCAACTTTTTGGAACCCACGCGGCAACTTATTACCACGGCGCCCACGTTCACCTTTGTAATGTTCAAGGTCAGACATTTTCAAGGTGATATGGCGCTTGCCCGAATGGAGCGTCAGCATTTGATTAGGGTTAAGCACACTCACAGACAACACAAACTCCTCATGGGTTTGTGCGCGAGCCGAAGGAATATTCATAATCTTGTTGCCTTTACCGCGCGCCAATTCTGGCAACTCAGTAACGGGGAACACCAACAAACGGCCATCATTACTGACTGCGGCTAACAATGCATGCTCGGGATTCGTCACAAATTGTGGCGGCAACACCTTGGCATTTTCTGGCAAGGTCAGTAGCGCTTTACCCGCTTTATTTTTACTTGCCAAATCTTCTAACTTAGCAACAAAGCCATAACCTGCGTCGGACGCCAATAACACGCGCTGATCATCCGCCCCCATCAATGCACCTTCAAAGGTTGCACCGCTCGGCGGGCTAATTTTCCCGGTCAAGGGCTCGCCTTGTCCACGCGCAGAAGGCAAGTTGTGTGCGGGCAATGAATAGCTGCGACCGGTGGAATCTAACAAAATAACTTGTTGATTACTTTTTCCGTGAATCGCAAATTTCACACTGTCACCGGCTTTGTAACTCAAACCGGCGGCATCTATATCGTGACCTTTTGCGGCGCGAATCCAACCTTTATCGGAAATGACTACCGTGATTGGGTCAACGCTTAACAATTCAGTTTCGCTAAGTGCTTGTGCCTCGGCGCGTTCAACAATAGGCGAACGGCGGGCATCGCCAAATTGTTCGGCAACTTGAATCAATTCTTTGCGAACCAGATTTTTTAATTTAACAGCAGATTCAAGAATTTTTTGCAGGCCATCGCGTTCTTTTTCTAAGGTAGCGATTTCTTCTAGGATTTTCATTTCTTCCAAACGCGCCAACTGGCGCAATTTGGTTTCTAGAATATATTCCGCCTGCATATCAATTAAATTGAAACGCTCCATTAATACCGGCTTGGGGTGATCTTCTTCGCGAATAATGCGAATCACTTCGTCTACATTTAAAAACACCACCATAAACGCCGCTAAGCGAAGCAACCGCTCTTCCACTTTTTCCAAGCGATATTGCAAACGGCGACGGGTGGTCACTGTGCGGAAGCTCAGCCACTCATTCAAAATTTTATTGAGCGGTTTTACCGCTGGGCGGCCATCAATACCAATCATGTTCATATTGACACGATAGGTGCGCTCCAATTCTGTGGTGGCAAAGAGATGCTGCATCACTTGTTCAAGATCAACACGATTGGAGCGCGGGATAATAACTAAGCGGGTTGGGTTTTCGTGATCAGATTCATCGCGCAAATCTGCCACCATGGGCAATTTTTTCGCCTGCATTTGCGCGGCAATTTGCTCCATGATTTTTGCACCGCTCACCTGATGCGGCAGTGCTGTTACAATAATATCGCCTGACTCTTCATCTTTTTGCCAAACCGCACGCATGCGAACACTGCCGCGCCCGGTTTCGTACATTTTAATTAAGTCTTCACGGGTGGAAATAATTTCCGCCTCGGTGGGCATATCGGGGCCGAGAATGTGTTGACACAAATCGGTTACGCTAGCTTGCGGGTTATCAATTAAATGCACGAGTGCGTTAACGACTTCGCGCAAATTGTGCGGTGGAATATCCGTCGCCATTCCAACAGCAATACCTGTAGTGCCGTTCAACAGCACGTTGGGAACGCGGGCAGGCAAGACCATTGGTTCTTCTAGGGTGCCGTCAAAATTGGGCTGCCAATCAACCGTGCCCTGCCCCAACTCTTCCAACAAAATTTCACTGTATTTGGTCAGGCGCGATTCGGTGTAACGCATAGCAGCGAAGGATTTTGGATCGTCCGGCGAACCCCAGTTTCCTTGACCATCCACCAGTGTGTAACGATAAGAAAACGGCTGCGCCATAAGTACCATGGCTTCATAAGATGCCGAGTCGCCGTGCGGATGGAATTTACCGATTACGTCACCCACGGTACGCGCAGACTTTTTAAATTTCGCAGTGGACTTTAAGCCTAACTCGCTCATCGCATACACAATGCGGCGCTGTACTGGCTTTAAGCCATCGCCAATATGTGGCAGAGCGCGATCCAAAATTACATACATGGAGTAATCGAGATAGGCTTTTTCACTAAAATCTTTTAATGCGATGCGTTCATCGGCATCGGGGAGGCTTATTAACTCACTCATTGAATATCCTGATCGTTAAACGTTTACCAATACATTGATTGGGCACTGCGCCTTATTATTAAGAAGGTTATTTTTGCAAATTCAACGGCAAAGCGCCTTTCTTGTCGATATGCATAGCGGGTAGCCAAGCGCTGAAATCTATCACGGCGGCGAAATTATAATTCACTTTATCGCCAACACCGTTGCGGCTGAAATGCTCCAAAAGGCGCATAGCTTGAATAATATCAATAGAGAACTCCATGGTCACGGGAGTTTCCCCCATGCCTTTCAATACCGGAACCTGCGTATTGGTGCCCTTCAATAGCTTAATGGTTTCAATATCTATGGCGTAATCAATGCTGCGAACGCTCAACTCTTGTTTATTGGGGTTATAGATACTCAAATCGAGCGCGATAGTACGCTGAAAAATGCCCTGTGAAGGTAAAACTCGCAGGCCAACCAGCTTCACATCCGGGTCTTGTAGGGTGGGATTCAGGGCCGCACAACCCGCCATCATCATAAAGAAACACAGACTCACTAAACTTAGAATTTTACTCATGGAATAACTCATGGGGTTTAAATGATGAAAAATGTGACTCAAAGCTCTCGCTCTAAGGCATTGCTTGTGGTGTAATCCGCGCCCTGATGTGATGCACGGAGGCAAGTTAATGCAATGGAGCGCCAGAATAGATGAATTTATTATGCCTTATCCCAACCTGAAAGCTGACGACATACTCGGTAGCAGGGAAATTAGCTTTACTAACCGAAAAGATTCTATACATCCGCAGCTGATGCGCTTGTGTATGGATTTCGATTTGGTGGTTCTTCAGGTACAGCGCCGTGCGTTCAGCCATATTTCCAAGCGCTTTCTCGCTACCACCAACGCCTTTATCATTACCAACCGCGACTACCGCACTACTGGCCAAGTGCTTTCACCTTGGTGCGACACAATGTTGGATTTAGAGATATTTGCCAAAAAGAACCATGTGGATATTTTGCACGACCATCTCTTTGGCGGCGATATTAACCAGAATACATGGCGTTAAGCTTAGAGCTCAACAGCCTAGTCTTCTGCTAACTCTTGATCGAACTCCTCCAACAAATCGATTGGCTCCATTTCTGTGCCATCCAAATCTGCATTCCAGTTAATGCCTACCAAGACCACATCTTCATGCATGCCGGTGAGCCAATCTTCTAAAAACTCTACCAATTCTATGGCGACCGGCTTGTAATCTTTCCAGTCTTCTTTACAGTGGATTTGGGCAAACTCTTCTTGCGACCAAAAAGGCATTACATCGGTATTTTCGTATTGTTCTGAGCCGCATAGCGCCCATCCGTCTGGCCCTTCCAAGCTCCACACGCAACCATTCTCTATGGCTTCAACGACAAAGCGGTCAAAGTTCTCAGAATCATTATCGCTTAATGGTTCAGTCATGGGGTATCTCCACAGGGCTTAAAATAAAAAGTTTCGGAATAAAGAGTTTCAAAATAAAGAGGCTAAAACATTAACTGCATGCCGTGCATTTTAAGCCATGCACGACAATGCTTGTAATTGGGGCAAAGGCTTGCAACGACCGCCCAAAAGGCAGGGCTGTGGTTATGGTGCAAGAGGTGGCTAACTTCGTGGGCGACAAGATAGTCCACTATGGGCTCAGGGGCTAGCACAATCTGCCAGTTATATTGGATCGCACCCTGCGCCGTGCAATGGCCCCATTTAGAGCGGGTAGCTTTGAGACTAATGCTGCGATAGCGCGCACCTAAACTCTCCGCTGCAGCTTCGGTTTTGGCCTGTAGCAATTTGTGCGCTTGCTCCTGATACCACGCACTCACCAAGCGCTTGGTTTGCTGTTCAGAGGGCAAGCGACTACGCGATGTGAGTATCACCAATAATTTTTCACCATAGCGCACCACATCGGCTTTGGGCTGGGTATGCACTACTAGCTCCAAGGGTTCTCCGAGATAAGGGACGCAACTGCCATTAGCAAAGGTATATTCTGGGAGCGAGGACAATTGCCGCTCTTGCTGCGCCAATTTTTGCTGAACCCAAAGAGACTTTTCGCGCACGAATCGCTCTATGTCTGCCTTGGCCACAAAATGTGGCGCTCGCACTATGACCTGCGCTTTGGCAATTTCAATACTGATGCTACGCCGGCGTGCGGAGCGCACCAATTCAAATGCGAAGGGCAAGGGAGGTGCTAAATTTTTGAGAAAAGAAAGGGACATAAGCGTCGATGAAAAATGGATTCACGCCATTATGCCCGTAGATAGCCGCTAGAGCTATTGCACAGCAAGCAGATAATGACGCGCAATAGCACCCCAAAAAAAAGCCCCCGCTCATCCGCTAAGCAGGGGCCACAAAAGCTGTTTCCAAAAACTCGTCCATTACCACCAATCACACACTGTTACATTTCAAACATACGAACCAATCAATCAACTAATCAATCATCAACGTAAATAATCAAGCAACACATTCCCTGAATTACTAAGAAGAAAACACGCCACAGACTAGTGACGCCATCTAACCAGAGGCGATAGATTCACGCTACCATCCTCCTCTAACACCGCGAATTTTGACTGCTCAGAATTTTTTACCACAATAAGAGGTGGTACAAATAAAGGGCGACGAATAAACGCCAACTGCCAACCAAAATTCTCCAAACTATGTAACGCCAAGCGCTGCACTTCATTGAGATAATATAAAACATCGGCGGGGAGAGGCGAGCGAGAGCCTCGCACTTCTTCCTTAGGTGCTTGGACAGCCTCATCAAAAATCGCATCAAAGTCAGCATTGAAATTGCGAATAGGGTCTAACATAACGCCTCCTTTCAACTACAAAATACGGTACGCAACCAACAAAGCAGCAAGACCGCGAACTTATCCAAACCTTCGAATCGTAGGTACAGTCTTGCCTTTACCCATGGGTTTGTCAAAAACCGAGTTGGAATATGAACACGAGCTGAAAGAGCACAAAAACATATCTATTTATTTTATGATGAATAAAGCCCAAACACAGGGCAAAATGATTCCTTTTAGATATTTATGTTATATTTCGACGCAGGCGCTATAAGAAATATTTTTTATACAACAAAATAAATGCACAATTTAAGTGCCCACAAAGTCAGACCTAAACAGACCACCATGGCAATGGTTCTCGATCAAAAAATTAATCAATTAAAAAAAGAGAAACTATTATGACTAAACATATTCTGCTGGCGCTTAGCTTCGCAAGCCTTGGATTTTGCACATCAACTTTTGCGGCAACACACAGTGAAAAAAACATTCAGCAACTTGAAGTACGCGTTGAGCAATTACGAACAGCGATGATTGAAGCAGACGCAGTAAAACTGAAAGAGCTCTCTGCCAAGGAACTTAGTTATGGCCACT
>CAZZEV010000105.1:0-9519 GCA_964653305.1 uncultured Cellvibrionaceae bacterium
GTTTCAAAACCTGCTTTGCGGGTAGAACCTTTGGCGACGCCAATCATCAGCACATCATCAATACCCAATTCCGCCAAGACTGAAATAGCTTTAGATAACTGCCCCTTACCACCATCAATCAATAAAATATCGGGCATCTTGCCCTCGCCTTTTTTAAGGCGCGTATAACGCCGTTCCAAGGCTTGTCCCATAGCGGCATAATCATCGCCGGGCGTAATGCCTTCAATATTAAAACGGCGATAATCAGATTTCAGTGGGCCGTTGGTATCAAATACCACGCAGGAGGCAACCGTTAATTCGCCGCTGCTATGGCTAATATCAAAACATTCCATGCGCTGCGGAATGTCATCTAAGTGCAACGCATCTTGCAAGGCAAGGAATCTATCGAGTGAGTTTTGTTTGGTGTTGAGATGCGCAATTAAATTTTGCTCTGCCGCATTAACAGCCATTTGCAACCACTTGGCGCGGTGGCTGCGCACACTGTGTGAAAAATGCACTTGCCGCCCAATGGATTGCTGCAGCGCAGAAGCTAAAACATCAACTTCTTCTAATTCGTAATTGGTAATGATTTCACGGGGAATATCGCGCCCGGTGCTCGCCAAATAAAATTGCGCTACAAATTGTGTGAGAACGTCTGTAGGTGTTTCCGCAATACCCGCTTGCGGGAAGAAACTTCGGCTACCCAAAATTCGCCCCTGCCGCACAAATAAAATATGCACACAAAGCGCGTTGGGGCGAGCAACTACCGCAACCACATCTATATCGCCATTACCTTCTTCAATAATTTGTTGCGATTGAATATTGCGTAGAAACGTAATTTGATCGCGATAATGTGCGGCTTTTTCAAATGCTAAAGTTTGCGCCGCCTGATCCATTTGATCAGCCAATTCAGCCATAAGCTCTTCGCTGCTACCCGTTAAAAACATGCGGGTATGACGTAGATCATTGGCATAATCATCTTTGCTGATAAATTCTACACAGGGTGCCGTGCAACGTTTAATTTGATACTGTAAACATGGGCGCGAGCGATTGTTGAATACGCTATCTTCACATTGACGCACACGAAATGTTTTTTGCAAAAAATGCATGCTTTCGCGCACAGCGCTAACGTTGGGAAATGGCCCGTAATAATCGCCCTGCTTTTTCTTGGCACCGCGATGAAAACTAATACGCGGATAAGGCTCGCCACTAGATACGAAAATATAGGGGTAAGATTTATCATCCCGCAATGAAATATTGTAAGGCGGCCGGTTCGATTTAATTAAATTTTGTTCAAGAATTAAGGCTTCCGCTTCACTTGCGGTGATAGTGACCTCAATACGATGAATACGCGCAACCAAGGCAATCGTCTTAGTGGATAAACCGGTTTTACGAAAATAACTGGCGAGTCGCGATTTTAAGTTTTTCGCTTTACCGACATAGAGAATATTGCCATCCACACCAAACATTTGATAAATGCCGGGCTGCTGGGATGCATCCGCTAAAAAACGAACAGAGTCAAAATGAGGAGAGAGAGATTTTTCAGGCATGGGATTTAGGTTTTAGAAAAGTGCGGCAATAAAGCATTGCCGCACTTCACATGAATCCTCAATAGAATTTTTACACAACCGCTTCTGGATCTAGCAGATTGTGTTTTACCGCAAGCAGTGTCAATTCAACATCGCTGTTGATATCCAACTTTTCAAAAATACGATAGCGATAACTATTTACCGTTTTTGGGCTAACACAAAAAGTATTGGCAATGTCATTTACTTTTTGGCCATTGGCAATCAACATCGCCGTTTGCAATTCACGTTGAGAAAGCTTTTCAAAAGGTGACTCTTGACTGCTGTTGCCCGAGAAATTTTTCAACGCGAGCTGTTGAGCAATGCTATTGCTCATATAGAGATCACCGCGCATGACCTTATCAATAGCACTGGTGATTTCAGAGAATTCGGCACCCTTGGTGACATAACCTACCGCACCAGCTTGCATTAAACGCGTTGGGTAAAGATCATCATCACAGGCCGTTACCGCAATAATCTTGAGGGTTGGGTTAACAACCAAGAGCTTTTTGGTGGCCTCTAGACCACCCATACCGGGCATTTTTACATCCATAAGCACTACATCGGGCAGCAATGTACGCGCCTTTGTTACAGCCTCTTCCCCGCTTTTGGCGTCTCCTACCACTTGGTAGCCATCTATGTCGGCTAACATACGCACTATCCCCATGCGTACCAAGTCGTGATCATCGACAACGAGTATCTTAGTCAAACCAGCCCCCATGCCGCTAAGGCAATTGTTATTTTTACTGAATGGATGCTTCCTTGACGCATTTTTCGGCGATTGTAATCGCAGCTTTCACAAACTACCACAGGTTAAAGCCCTTATGGCCTGTTTCTAGTGTAGATTGCTTGTGGAGCCTTGTAAAAATCGGTTTTCTTAGCTTCCTGTGATTTAAAGATAACATCTACCCCTAGGGTCACAGCCAGCTTCAAGGATAGCTTCGAGGCTCTTGCTCTAGCTCCACACCAAACTTACTTAAAACTGATGCTCTTATTAGCTCAGCCACCTCCAGCACTGCCGAACCGCTCAAGCGATTAGGATTCGTTAATACCAAGGCTTGCTGTTCATGAACTGCAGCACCACGACTAAACCCCCTCCAACCAGCTTGATCAATAAGCCAACCCGCTGCCAATTTTACCGAATTTTCATCGACCGGATAAGCAACCACATTCGGAAAAGCCTGCTGTATTGCCGATAAGGTTGTTGTACTCACTATAGGGTTTTTAAAAAAGCTACCCACATTAGGGATAGTTTTGGGATCAGGCAATTTACTACGACGAATATCGCACACAACTTGGCTAACCAACTCAGGCGTAATCTTATCGGCAGGCATATTTGCCAACGCATCTCTTAAAGCGGGGTAATGAATTTTTAGTACTGGCGTTTTAGTGAGCTTAAAAGTCACCGAAGTGATAATAAATTGATCTTTCAGTGCATTTTTAAACACGCTATCGCGGTAACCAAACTGACAAGCTTCTGCCGTAAAGGTAATGGATAAGCCAGATTTAATTTCTAACGCAGTAAGCTCACTAAATACGTCTTTCAACTCAACGCCATAGGCACCTATATTTTGGATAGGTGCAGCGCCAACATTACCGGGGATTAGCGATAAGTTTTCTAGCCCCCAGGATTGTTCATCCAAACAATAATCGACAAAATCGCTCCAGTTTTCACCGGCAGCGGCTTTGATGTAAACATGCTCGGCATCCTCCCTGACCAACTCTTTACCCATAAATTGGATGTGAATAGCCAACCCGGGGAAATCATCGTGCAAAACAATATTACTGCCGCCACCCAACACCAACAGCGGTAGATGTTTTTCCTTCGCGAACTTTAGCGCAGCCATTAACTCGGCTTCATCTTTTACTGAGACAAAAAAGTCAGCACACACTGGTGATGCAAGTGTGTTGTAATTTTGTAAATTAAAATGGGGCAAGTAGAGCGACACTATAAGATCCAATAAGTAACATGCCGAAAAGTTAATCGCACGATTATAAAGAAATGAAAGTTAGAATTTATTTTCTTGAATAGATTTCAGCAAGCCCGCAGCCGCATCCTCAACCAAATCCAATACCAACTCAAAACCGTCGTTACCACCATGATACGGATCAGGGACTTCACGATAGTTTTTTTGTGAACCGAAAGCCAAGAACAAACCTAAATGCCCCGTGTAATCTACTGGTTTTAAGCTGCGCAAATCGGCAAGGTTATCCTCATCCATTGCGAGGATATAATCAAACTCATCGAAATCACTGCGCTTAACCGCACGCGCACGCAACACCGATAGATCAAACCCGCGCTTTGCGGCAGCGGCAACAGTTCTTGGGTCTGGCGCTCGGCCTTGGTGCCAATTAGCAGTGCCCGCAGAATCTACTTTAATCCGCTTGGTTAAACCGGCATCGCTCACTAACTTTTGGAAAATCCCATCTGCGGTAGGCGAACGACAAATATTACCCAAGCAGACAAACAACACGTTCACAGACATTTTACTTCTCTAGTAACAATTTAATACGCTGTAGATCAGCTTCAGTATCCACACCGCCCGGCACAGCAACAACAGCCTCCGCAATATGAATCACTTGGCCATTCCACATCACCCGTAATTGCTCCAAAGATTCAATTTGCTCCAATGGCGCAGGCTGCCAGCTAACAAATTTATGCAGCAGCGCAACGCGATACGCATAAATACCTATGTGGCGCTGTGCAGGAAAGTTTACCGGCAAATCAGCTACATCTGAATTGGCAAAATGATCGCGCGGCCAAGGAATAGGGGCGCGCGAAAAATATAAAGCGCGACCATTGGTATCAGCAACTACTTTCACAATATTAGGATTGCGAAAATCGACAAGGCTGTGAATAGGCTCGCTCAGTGTCGCCATACTCGCATCTTGCATAGCCGCTAAATTTTGCGCGACTTGGTTAATCACTTGCGCAGGAATTAAAGGTTCATCGCCCTGCACATTCACCACAATTTCATCATCGGCCAAACCTAAACTACTGACGACTTCTTGCAGGCGATCTGTACCAGACGTGTGCGCAACAGAAGTCATGCACACCTGTGCACCAAAACTTTTTGCGACGGATTCTATTCGTGCATCATCAGTCGCAATAATGACTTGTCGTGCATCGCTCTCGCAGGCGCGTTCATAAACATGCTGAATCATGGGCTTGCCGGCAATTTCTTTCAACGGCTTTGCGGGTAAGCGAGTGGACGCATAGCGCGCAGGTATAACAACGGTAAAACTCATAATACCAACCTTAAACAGAATCCAACTTGTGTTGAAATGCTTGCCAAAAATGCTCGTTTAATTGTGCACCCACAATTAAGGAATACCATTCTGGTTTAGAAAATTCATGGCATTTAATAGCATCTTTTTCAGTCATAACAACCGTATGATCACGATAGGCGTCAAAATCTTTTATTGAAAACTGATGATGATCAGAAAAGTGATGCGCATAATAAGTCAGCTCAAGGCTATCCAAGGTTTTAAAAAAGCGCTCTGGATTACCAATGCCTGCCAAGGCATGAATAGGTTCTTTAAAATTCATCGCCGCTAAAGGTAACTCTTGCAGAGTCGCAAGTTTACGCCATGCCAGCGGTTGAATTTTCATGTCGTGAATATTGTGATAGCCGGAAAGAACCGCTTTTTTTGATCGGCTATTTAACACAATTAAATCAACGGACTTTAAACGTGAAACAGGTTCGCGCAGCGGTCCAACAGGTAAGAGCTTTTGATTACCAAATAAACGTTGCCCATCGACCACGGCGATTTCTAACGAACGCCCTAAACGATAATGCTGCAGGCCATCATCACTTAAAATATGCGTACACCCCTGTGCAATTAATGTTAAGGCCGCTGCCACACGATCTGGCGCAACGCAAACTGCGCATTGTGTAGCCCGGTAAATTAAGAGCGGCTCATCACCCGATGCAGAAGCTTGTGAATTTTGATCCAGCAGATTAGGATAGGTTGCGACACCGCCATAACCACGGCTGACAACACCAGGTTTATGCCCCTGCTGCTGCAAGTATTTTACTAACTCAATAATGAGCGGCGTTTTACCAGTACCGCCAACAGAAATATTACCTACAACAATTACCGGGACGGGCAGTGTTTTTTGCAGAAAATTCACTAGCAAAAATTTACGCACACCAGTAATCAAACAAAAAAGCCAACTCAATGGCAGCAGCCAGTAAACCCAACGCGATTTACCGTACCAAGCATTTAACCAAAGGTTGTGAGATTTTTTCACGCACGACTCAATAATAGTGACTATATTTTAGGAACTATATTTCAAGGACTATAAAATTACTTTTGTACTGCTTCGGGCTGACGCGTTGTAATACTTAATTTTACAAAACCTAATTGACCAGCTGCGTCCATCACCGATACAACAGCTTGATGCGGCGCTTTTGCATCGGCCGTAATCATTATGGGCAAGTCGGTTTTGCCTTGCGCTGTTTTGCTGAGTGCAGACTTCAGTGTTTCAATTTCTGTATTCACTAAACTCTGACCATTTAACGAATACCTACCCTGTTCACTGATAACTATTTCTAGTTGTGTTTTCACATCAGTGGAGGGTTCGCCTATTGCCTGAGGTAGAACCACCGTAAGGTGCGACTCTTTCGTAAAACTGGTGGACACCATAAAAAACAGCAGCAGTATAAAAACAACATCAATCAGAGGGGTTATATTTATCCCCTCATCTTCAGTGCGCTGACGACGAAACTTCACAATAGTAATCCCCGTGCAGGCTAAACTAATTTAACGTCAACTTGACGCTCAGTATGCAAAGCATCCACCAACTTGATAGCTTCTTCTTCCATAGTGACAACAATAGAATCAATACGGCGCTGAAAAAAACGATGGCTGATTGTCGCAGGGATAGCAACCATCAAACCAAATGCAGTGGTATAAAGTGCAACCTTAATACCGCCAGCCAACACCATGGTATTACCGTTGCCTTGCATCTCAATTGCCATAAATACTTCAATCATCCCAAACACTGTACCCAACAAACCTAATAGGGGCGCAATATTAGCAATCATACTTAGTAAGCCCACAAAACGCTCAAGATCATGAACAACTTGATTCGCCGCTTCTTCGATAGAGTCCTTCATGACATCGCGGCCATGTTTTGAATTACTCAGGCCTGCAGCAAGGATATAACCCAATGAAGAAGACTGCTTTAATTCACGTAATTTTGCGGCATCCATTTGATTGCTTTTTATCCAAGCCCACACTTGCGCTAATAAACCCTTGGGAGCAATTTTGCTTAAGTTCAGCGTCCAATAACGTTCACAAGTTACCGCCAACACAATTAAAGAGCACAACAAAATTGGCCACATTAAAATACCACCGGCAAAAAATATTTCTTTCACGCCGAAATTCCTCTTGTAAATAATGATTTAGTTGGGGCGGAGCAAAGCTATAAAAATGGGATGTACCTTACCACAAGACGTGTATAAATCCATGCTGGACGTCAATTTTTGTAGACTTGAAAGAGGTTTACCGGTCTATATCAGAGCTACCACGAACAGCACTTAGCGATCCTGCTCATACCAATAGCGCGCTTGAGACTGACGGTATTGAGTAAGCTGATACGCCTCCTGCCCACGCCAGGTAAATTCAAGCGCACCGGCGTAGGCGGTATTGTGGGGCAGAGCTCCTATTCTTTCGTAGCGTGCTTGTACATCCGCATGAGGATGGCCGTGCTGATTGTGAAACCCTGCACTGTAAATAACCCGATACGGATGAACCCGAGCAAGGAAGCCAGCCGTTGACGATGTTTTACTGCCATGATGCGGCGCCAAAAGAATATCCACAGCAGCGAGTTCTTCACGCTCGCTTAATATTCGTTCAACATCTTTTTCTATATCGCCCGCCAACAATATTTTCTGCCCCTTAAACTCCACCAATAATACGCAGGAATGATTATTGGCTTTTGCGCTTGGAGTGACTGACCAAGTTATAAAACGAAACTGAACACCATCCCATTGCCATGGCGCTTGCCTGTGACAATTATCAACGACAGGCTGAACCGGGCGAGTTTCATTTTTATTTAACTCAATTAATTTATCCGGTTCACCTAGCAATAGTTGATCAACGTTTATTGCCGCCAACACACCCAACAAACCACCGGAGTGATCTTTATCATTGTGGCTAACAACCAAAGCATCCAAACGTCGCAATCCTTGGCTTTGCAGATACGGCACTATGATTCCACTGCCCGCATCAAAATTTTCTGTGTACTCGGGCCCCGTGTCATAAAGCAATTGATGATTGGGCGTGCGAATTAAAACAGCTGTACCCTGCCCTACATCAAATACTAACATTTGCAAATCAGGTAATTGCTTTAAAGGAATTAATAACGCCAAGATTAACCCAGCACCACCCAACCATTTATTGCCCAACGCACGCGGCATTAATATGAGCGCAACACTGATTGATGCCAAGCAAATCGCCCAAGGGTTGATATTAATTAATGGATTTAATTGCCCTGCACCTAAGGTTAATAGATAGTTCAACCATTCGTGTACAACAGACATGCCCAACTCAGCGCAATTTAAGAAAAATCCTTCTAAAGCACTAAAGGTAAAATGACACAGCGCCGCTAAAATTAAACAGGGCACCACAAAAAAAGTAATTACAGGAATAGCAATAAAGTTGGCAGGCGGTGCAAGTAGCGATGAGGTATGCACCAACACCGCCAAAGGAATCAATAAACCTATAAACATAACCCATTGAGATTTTATAAAGAGTACAAAATGATTTTGATAAATCCTCTGCGAGGTCGTTTTATTAGAAATTGATATCCGCCCAGAAAAACAAAATATCAGCATGGCAACCGCACTAAAGGATAACCAAAAACCTATATCGTAAGCGGCCAATGGATCGTATAACAACACCAAGACCAATGCGATTAATAAGGTATCGCGCCCGCGAAAAGTGCGCTTCCACAAAAGCGCCAACTGCACTACGGCCAACATAATAAGTGTGCGAATAGTAGGAATATTGAAACCCGCAATAAGGCTATAAAATAACGTGAAGCCTACCGATAACACATAACCAATCATCATGGATGGATATTTATGCCAAACAAGCTGCACAAATCTTCCCAACAAATTTCCTACAAAAAAGCCAACAATCGCAAAGAAACCTAAATGCAACCCAGAAATAGCGATCAGATGATTAGTACCGGTTTTAAGCATTTCTCCCCATTGTTCTCTGTCAACCAAAGAGGTGTCGCCAACCAAGAGTGCAACTAAAATGCCTTTCTGTGGGCTATCGCTAGTGTTAATTAACCATTGTTGCAATTCATAGCGAAGGACATCCAATGAGAAGGAAGGCTGAGCTTCTAATAATTTACTCTCACCTTTACGGATGTAACCCGTTGCACCTATACCACGGCGCAACAGCGACGCTTGATAATCAAACCCACCAGGGTTTACGAAGCCACGCGGCTTTTTTAATTTCACCACCAAGCGCCAGTGTTCGCCCGTTTTTACACGCAGGTCACCATAGCTACTGACATTAATTTTTCGAGGGGCATTTTCAAATGCTGTGTAGGGCTCATAAGTTGAATAAGCGCGCGTGAGCTTTAAGGTAAATAATTGCCGACGATTATTTTCTTGCGGCAGATCTATCACCTGCCCTTCCACGACAATATCTCGTTCCGCCATAGCATCAGGTAGCTGGCCTGCTAAGAGTTGATTAGCGGCAGTAATACCAAAGGTAAAACCGGCAACAAAAAACCCAATAACAATAATCAAAGAAGAAAATAGTGGAGAGAGTTTTTTACGGAAAAGAATAAGGCTTAGCGTAAACACTAAAATTGAACAGATAAGAATTAACGGTGGCAACTCTGGCAAATAACCAACCAAAATTATCCCTAGAGAAAAGCATAGTAGTCGTAGTGTCATAACATCCCTGTTTTATAAAATTTAACTTAAGCAGACACCTGTTCCACCTA
>CAZZEV010000106.1:0-9518 GCA_964653305.1 uncultured Cellvibrionaceae bacterium
GAAGATGCTTTTGTGCCATCCGCGCTAAAGCCTTCCAGAACGCGCTCAGCACCTTTAGCTTTAACAGCCTGAAGATATTCCTCAAACCCAAGGGCAAGCAGCATAGGGTGAATAGGAAGTGTCCGGCGTCCTGCTTTCGTTTTTACCTTCTGTCCTATTTCATCATCATCCACAATGCTGCACGATAAAACCTCGTCAATGGTTTTAACGTCAGCAAGCCGCATTTGAATAAGTTCGCCAGCTCTTGCGCCAGTGAATAGCGCGAGTAAAGGGAACCACCAATGACTGGCTTTGGTTGTTTTGCGCCGTCTGTACTTGTCCCCTTGTGCATACAAAGCACTACTGAAGAATAGGGCGAGGGCTTCGCTTTCAAATTCAGACCGCTCATTCTTTTCTGCAATAGTTTTAATGTTGCTGAAGGGGTTTTGGTCAATGATTCTTCTAGCGACCAGCCAAGCAAAGACGGTCTTACAGTTGGATATGCGTTCGCCTACGGTGCGGCCTGATAGACGCTTATTAGGGGGAATATCCAGTTGAAGCAGTTCTTCAGCGCTACGACCTTTGTACTGGGGTTTCGTATTCCTGTTCGTCGGGAGTTTAAGCAGGGTGTCACGAAACTTACAGCCATCATCGTAGCTTATGGATTTAACGGTGACATTCCCCAGTACGTCTTGAAGGTCGCGGATAGAAGTTCGGTAACCGTCAATGGCACCCTCCCCAATCGCCTTACCTGCCGTGTGGTTTGCAAGGAAGTCTTCAATGATGTCACCTATTAGCGGCGAGTCATCTACCGACTTTCTAACAGTCGCTTCTATAGGGCTTGCCACAGGCGCTACTAGAGGATTTAGGTAATCAGCAGTGCCATGGAGGTCACCGCCACGGAAAAGACTTTCGTTATATTTGCCTAGCCCTATCTTGGCTCGGGAATACTCACGACAGAGCTTTAGGAAAGGAAGTGCTTTAGTGTCTATTTCCGTATGACCGTGGTCTTCCAGCAGTTTGATAACTTTGGCTTCCACGTTTCTGAAATTATTAGCGCCGAGGTCTTCCTGCATATAGCCCACGATATGACCAATGGTGTCTGCATGTTTTGCCGCAATGTCTTTGTGTTGGAACTTGGAGGTTAAATAATTTTCTTCAATCCACTGCCGCTCTGAATTTACATGCTGCTGGATCAGGGCGTTTATTTGGTCGTCGGTAAGGTTCATGCGTTTTTTAAGTGAATCTTCAAGAAGGGTTTCTATTCGGCACACCAGCTTTCGGGCGCGACGCTTTGCTTCGGATAATAAGTGAGTTTTTAATGTGTAGCGGAGTTCACGCTTGCAAAGCACTTCTTTGAAGCGCTTGGGGACGTTGTATCTCAGGTAGTAACCTGAAGATCTAAGCAGAATGTAGTTTGCGGACACGGTTTCAGTACCTTGGTTAGTACCAAAACCCTCTAGGACGCTCTGTAGCGCCCGCTGTGCCACGTAAACAGTGAATATGGTAGCTAGAGGCGGACTTGAACCGCCGACCCCAGCATTATGAGTGCTGTGCTCTAACCGGCTGAGCTATCTAGCCATATCAAGGGCGCGCATTTTGGCGTTTGATGCAACTAATGTCAACCCTCAAAAGCGAGATTAAGATACATGAGTTACGATCAAACATTTATGCGTTGAACAATTGATTTTAGGCTGCCTTCGCCTCAAGCGCATACACGTGAGTGTGGTGCCATTTGTTTGATTTCCAGCGACGCCAATAAAAGATTGAGCGAACACCTTCATCGAGAATGGCAGCAAGCAAAATACCAAAGACACCCCAGTGCAAGAAAAACACCATGCAATAAGCGGCGGGGATGGCAACTATCCAGGTAAATAGAGGGCCAACGATCGATATTAACAAACCATCACCGGTTGCGCGCAAAACACCACCGACCATTACGTTCACCGCTCGCGCAGGCTCTGACAGTGCCGCCAAAAGAAACAACCAAAAAGACGCACCTATGACCCATTCATCGTCAGTGTAGACATCCATGATCGGGCGATGAAGCGCTAATAGAATCACAACAATGACTGCCGAACCCCAGAGCGCAGCCTTCAAACTCTGCCGCATTTGGCGCGCAGCCTTTTCATACCAACCTGCGCCAACGTACTGGCACACTAAAATCTCAGTTGCCATTGTCAAAGCCAGAGTGATAACCAGACCAATTAAAAACGTATTGAAGGTGTAAATTTTTGCAGCGAGAGCCGCTGCCCCAAGGGATGCGGCAAAGCCATTCAGCACCATCATATTCAAATCGAACGACATAGGCTCAATCATGCTGGGCAATGCAATCCGCAATGTGTGGCGAGAGGATGGCATAAACTCTTTAGCAAAGCTCTTCCAGCTCAAGGCTAAATCCAACCGCGTAAATACAAAAAAACCACTTACGAGCACAGCAATAATAGAGGCTAAAACACTCGCATAAGCAACGCCCGCGATGCCGTAATGAGGCATTCCAAACCACTGAAACACGACTGCAGAACAAAAAAGAACATTACAAATAGAAAAAATAATATTGGCCAACATGTTCCATTGCGGAAGCCCAAAAATGTTCAAAATCGTTTGGAAAATCATCTTGAACGCCCACACAACCATAATCACGCAGATGGCTTGAATGTAGGTTACTGCGTCTGTTTGCATTTGCCCCGGTAATCCCATAACTTGGCAAACCCACGGTGAGGCCCAGTACAACAGCAAACTTAGCAAGCTACCCACCATCAAAATCCATGCTGAATAAGTCGCTATAGTGGCCAAAGTTTTCTCCCGATCACCCGCACCCAAGCGTTGGCTCGCGATACTCGATCCCGAAAACACGGTAACCCAGAGGATATTCACACAGAAAAAAATCACTGGCGTCATAGCGCCTGCTGCTGCCGCGGCAGAATCACTGATTCGGCTCAGAAAGAAGATATCAAGAACGGGGACGCTTAATTGCAATGACTGCTCGACCAAGAGGGGGCGACTCATCCCCCAAAGGCCTTTAGATTGCGCGGCTGTCAATTCGGGCTCAGTAGAATTTTTAGCGATAGAAACTGGTTCAGACATGAAAAACTCAATCAATGTGGATGGCGAAAATAGGGGCAGCATTATAGAGTGCGCCCCCAAAAACACATGTTTTTATTGGCATCTAAGTTGAAAAGAAAAGTTAAAACCGCCAATGTCAGAAGGAAATGGCTCTAACACAAGCATCAGCTGTTCTTTGTGCGCGATTTATGCAAAAGTCGCAGTGAATATCATTTATTAGGAAAATAAAACGTGAGCGACTCGCTACAAGATTTATTCGATACACTCCCACAAATTGGCAAGCTGCAATGGATTGGTATTCGACCCGAACGCAAAGCACCCATGATCGAGTTAAATTCGGCGGAGGCTATTGCAGGCAGAGGCTTGGTTGGCGACCGTTACAATAGCAAGAATGGAAGACGCCAAGTGACGCTGATCCAAGGCGAACATTTAACCGCAATTGCGTCTTTGCTCAATAAGGATCAAGTAGCACCAGCTTTATTACGCCGCAATTTGGTCGTAACGGGTATTAACCTTATCGCACTCAAAGATAAGCAATTCCGTGTAGGTGAAGCGCTATTGGAGTACACCGGGCTATGTCACCCTTGCTCCGCAATGGAAGCAACTTTTGGTGCCGGCGGTTACAACGCGATACGCGGGCACGGTGGGATTACCGCGAAAATTATTGAGAGTGGAACGCTTCAGATTGGAAATTCAGTGCGGGTGGAGGCCGTAATGAGGAAGGCACAACTGAGGAATGATCTGGAACAGACTGAGCTGTTCCAGAAATAATTCACATTAGAAACGGTAATCTACTGTTGCACTGACAGAGCTAAGCTTGATATTTAAATCTTCAACGCGGGTGAACTTGTCTTGATACCAAGTACCTTTGGCGTTCGACAGCACTTTGTATTCCAAGTTTAAATTGAAATGATCATTGATCACAAAACCAACACCCGCGCCGTAAGAGAAGCCGTTGAAATTAAAGTTGCCGGTTTCTGCCTCAACATCGGCATGAGTATAACCAACTAACAAATAGGTTTTGCCCACAGAGTTGGCGCTTTCTGTACGATAGTAAATGGACTCGTAGTTTGTGATTTTGCTATCACCACCTGAGGATGCACCTACACGAATTTCACCGCCCACAAAAGGATTGAGCTTATAACCGCCAAACAACTCTAGAGGCTGCCATGTATTGTCATCCCAAGTGTTTCTAACACTAGACACCCCTCCTCCCACATAAAAACCATCATAAGAACCGGTATCGGCAAAAGCAGATACCGCAGAAAGTGCGAGTGCTGCAACGAGGATCTTTTTCATTTGGGATATCCTTTTGAGGAATTTTTAGAATATTTGGTGTGTTTGAGGGATTCTACTCGGTTGAAGAAGGCTATTTCAACCAAACCGCTCACAAGACTGCGCTTTAACTGCTTGAGTTATAGACATAAATTGCAACCTACACAAGTTATTAATAACCAATATCTACATATAGAGTGGTTATAAAAGTGCCGCAACCCCCTCATAAGTCAGTTTTATGCCTGCCAGCAACAAAAAGCCATAACTTACCCAATAGAACACCTGATCCGATACGCGGTTATGAAGATAAATACCTAACTGCACCCCTAGTGGAGCAAGCGGCAGGAGCACCAATGACGTTAAAAACGACTCAGTGTTGATCTGCCCGAGCCATGCGTAAGGGATGAGTTTTATAAAGTTGATAATCGAGAAAAACAGAATAGTCGTACCCACCAAGGTGGTTTTGGGCAAATGCTGTGGCAATAGATAAATAGCAACCGGCGGCCCGCCCGCATGGGCGATATAGCTCACATAGCCCGCCACTGCACCCCAAAAGCTACCGCGCACAGGGCTCGCCTTTTGTTGTTGTAGCGATTCTAAAAAGTGTTTACCCCACAAATAATGGCCAACAAAATATATAGAGAGCACCCCAACGATTAAGCGCACCATATCGGCATTGGTCATATTGAACGTAAGCGCGCCTGCAATGGTACCTAGAATTGCACCCGGCATTAGAATCTTGAGATTTAACTTGTCCCATGTGCCGCGAAAACTCCAAAGACTGACTGCATCCATTCCACATAAAATTGGCAATAAAATCGCAGCCGCCAACCGAGGATCAATTAACAGCGACAAAAATGGCACAGCCAGCGTGCCCAAGCCGCCCCCAAAGCCGCCTTTGGACATACCAACTAAAATCACCACAGGTACGGCGAGAAAATAAAAGGATAAATCTGTAATCACTTGTATGGATCGCCAGCAATAATGGGAAGAGTGCATGAGGTTATATAAAGAGCACTGTCAGGGAACCGCTGAAAAATGTTTCCGGTGCAGCGCTGGCTAGGCAAATTTGTTCGATAAAGCGGAGTTTATTGAAATAAATGAGCATTTTGAGAACAAATTTAACGACGCCAGAGCAAACAAGTTAATTTTTCAGCGGTTCCCTAGGCGCTTTTTGATACTATGCCGCATTCTACACGGCACCCCGAATAATAGCTTTTAGATAGGCAAAGCTGCTTCTAATTAGATAGGCAAAGTTTCTATGAATGACAAATTATTTATCAAGTTACAACACCTTGTTCCACAACACGCACTCTCGCGTGTTATAGGGCGCATCGCAAGCTGTAATAACAGCATTGTCAAAAACACTTTTATTAAGTGGTTTATTAAACGCTACCAAGTGGATATGTCACTTGCCGCCGAAGAAAACCCACGCGCCTACTTATCCTTTAATGATTTTTTTACACGCGCACTCAAACCCGGTATTCGACCAATCTGCGGTGAGCCAAGCGCCATTGTCTGCCCTGCCGATGGCGCCATCAGCCAGCGCGGAAAAATTGTCAATGGCCGCATCTTTCAAGCGAAAGGCCAAGATTATTCTGTGGAAGAATTAATCGGTGGCGATGCAGCGATCGCGCAAGAATTTATCGATGGTGATTTTGCAACGGTTTACTTATCACCTAAAGATTATCACCGCGTGCACATGCCTTACGGCGGGAAATTGCGCACAATGATTGCGATTCCTGGTGATTTATTTTCAGTAAACACTGTCACAGCAGAGAATGTGCCGCGCCTATTTTCACGCAATGAGCGCGTTGCAGCGATTTTTGATACAGATATGGGCCCCATGGCAGTTGTATTAGTAGGCGCCATGATTGTGGCAGGCATTGAAACTGTGTGGGATGGCCAATTAGCGCCTATGGGCAGCAGAGAAACACAAACCTCGCTCTACCCTTATCAAAATATTGTGCTGGAAAAAGGCGCTGAAATGGGTCGATTTAAATTAGGTTCGACAGCCATCATTTTATTCGCCAAAAACAAAATCAATTGGGAAACACAATTTGTTGCAGGCACAACAACACGCGTAGGCGTTAAGCTCGCCAGTAAGCAGTAATATATAAAACCCGCATTAAGCCACGCAGCTTAATGCGGGTTGTTAATGTTTATCCGCACCAAGTTGACTATTGCTCACAAACGCTACGTAGCGACCATCCGGCGACCATGACGGCACGTTGATAGTGCCCTGTCCACCATAGAGATAAGCCACTACTTTAGGCTCCCCACCGGCAATTGGCAGCATGCGCAAATAAACAGGTTTGTAATAAGGATGCAAATCTGGCTCTACGTCCGACAGGTAAGATAAAAACAAAATATATTTGCCATCTGGCGATATATGCGGAAACCAATCGTTGAAATTATCGTGGGTAATTTGTTTAGGGTTTTTACCGTCAGCATCCATACGCCATAACCGCATAGCACCGCTGCGGCTTGAATTAAAATAAATATATTTACCATCTGGCGTATATTCGGAACCGTCATCCATGCTGTCGTTATTGGTCAACTGCAATTCTTCGCCAGTACCATCACTATTTCCGCGATATATCTCAAATTGATTATTGCGTCTTGAGGTGTAGAGAATATAACGGCCATCAGGCGACCATCCATGCAAATAGGAGGGAGACTTAAAAGTTAGCTGTACAGGTTCGCCGCCATTAATCGGTAATTTATATACATGCCAATTATCATCAATTGCTTTTTCCATATGCGTTATACCAAGCAATTTACTTTTATAAGAGATGATGTGGTCGTTATTGTTTTTAACTTCAAATCCTGTACTAAACAAAGAAACTTTTTTAGTCGGTAAATACAGCTTATAGACTCGACCAGCTGAGTTATAAATAATGGTATCACCATCAGAGGTCCAATTAGGCGCCTCAATAGGAGCCGCAGTTTCATAAATAACTTTGCGCTCGCCCGTTAAGACATCAAGTATTTCTAAACGACTTCCCAAGTAATGATGATAAGGAATGAAACCTTTCCACGCCGGAATTACCCAGCGTAAATTGCGCAGTTCAAGTAAATTTTTGTCGCCTACCGTAAATTCTCGGTAAATACCAACATTCATATTTTGCACTTTGGGCAAAGTGTAACGCGCAATCACTTTTAATGGTTTGCCATAATTGGCAGCCGAAAAAATCAGCTCCGCACCAACCTGTTCAAGCTGGAAAATATCAGGTTTTTTTACCTGCCCCTCTCTAGTGAGATAGGTGCTTTTTGTACCCTGCAAAAACTCAACAACTAAATTAGACTGCTGATCAAGTTTCGTTTTAAAGGACAAGGCGGGGTCAGCTGCATTAATTTGCAAACCATAGAAGAATTGATCTGTATGTTTTTGATTTTTTAATTGTACCGTCAGGATAAAATCGCCGTATATTTTACGAAAGGCAAATCCAGTGCCGGCCAACTGCTCAGAACCACGGCTTTTCCACACATGAATGGTTTGATTTGCATCAATCGATAACTCACCAAGCTCACCTTTGACACCATCAAAAATGGTGGTATTACTCTGCTGTGACTCAAAAGAGCCTGCGCATACCGGTAATGCTAAGGCAGCAGCCAAGACGACAACGCATGACATCAAACGTAAAAAGCAACCCATGTATTAACCCTAGTGACCAACACACTTAAAAACGTTATAGCTGACCAAAGTCTGCTACCCAATCGCTCCATAAAACGAGTTTATTTTAATAACTTTACACAAGCCACTGGACGCCAGACCATAAAAAAGCCGCCATCAGCAGGCCTGATAGCGGCTTCCATAGAGCCAACCATTAAACTAGCCTTTGAGACGACTTAATAACCCCAAAAGACCCGTTTTTTCAGTTTTCATCAAATATTGATCGCGAATGCCTGAAATATCCACATTGTAACTACCCGGCTCAAGATCTCGGGCAATTTCAATTTTCTCAATCTCATAGCGAGTCTTCTTGCCAGAATCCAACAACGCTTGCTTGCGCTTGTCATCTTCAGAAAGATCCAATAACACAGTCTCCGCCAACTCTTGTTTTAGCGAATCTAATACCACCATCACTTTAGGCTTTAAACGACGTTCGAAATTTTGTTCAACCACCACAGCCACTTCGCCAGTGCTCAATTCCACCAAAGTGCCTGTTGGGTATAAACCAATCGCGCGAATGAACTCAACTACCAACTCTTCTTGAAACTGAATGTTGCGCAACTCATAAAGACGCGCGACAGCTTTTGAAGGCGCTATAGGATGACGCGAACCACGAGGATTAGTCACATGATCGTAAAAGGTAACTATACCCGCGATCTTACCCAGCACGGGAATCTTATCGCCCACCAAATGTTGTGGATACCCGCTACCATTCAAACGCTCGCAGTGGGTTTTAACCACGCTGATCACGCGTGGCTCAACACCAGGGGTTTTGCGCAGAATTTCACAACCCAGCTCAACAAAGGTTTCATAATTTTTTTCTTCTTCGGCATTGCGCTCTGCTTTGATCAAAAGAGTTTGATCTAACATGACCTTGCCCACATCTTTCAGTAACACACCTAAAGCAAGCACATCGAGATCACGTTTTGGCAAACCAATATGACGGCCAAACAAAATCGCCCAAACCGATGAGCGCACGGCATGGCTATAGGTGTATTCATCTTTTTCTTGTACGCGTGACAACCACGTAAAGGCATCTGGATTGCGCAATACGCTATCCACCATCTCACTGGCCACTTTTTTGGTTTCACCGAGAGAAATGTTCTCAAGCTGCTTATTCTCAAGCATCTCAATAACCTCAACCACGGCACCGTAAACTTTTTGGTGCAGTTGCTTGGCTTTCTTAACTTCTTTTTGAAGAGGTTGAATTTCACGGTAGAGATTACGCTGAATTTTGAGCGGCGCTATTGGCTCATTGAGCACGGCATTTTCGCGCTCGCGCCCGGTGACCTTTACCTTACCAAATTTACCATCTAACTTTTTGAGGTTAGCCGCAATTGGGCCTCGACCGCGTTCAACATCAATATAAACGTAGTTGCACAGGCTTTTAAGTTGATTGACCTCTTGCAAATCGCGTAAGTAAAAGCCTTGTAAAGGGAAAGGGGTTTGCGACCATGGACGATCCAAGCCAGACACATACATGCCTAGACTGAGTTCGTTTACATCAATCTTTAATTGCTTG